>JADGGM010000489.1 GCA_019689955.1 Gemmatimonadaceae bacterium | reverse complement strand
CGATATCTACACACTGCTTATGGTCGGCAGGGTCAGATGTGAAAAAGAGACCGGTCCCGGAGCACGGCACAGAACTACAGGCGGCGCGCGCCGCGCGCAACATCAGCTGCCAGGGGGCACGTTCGGGTTGTTGAACCGCTCGATGTCGGGGAGCGGGAGGCACGTGGTGTTCCCGTACGTACCACCCTTCAACGGATAGTCGGTCCCCGGTGCCGGCACGAGCGGGAGCGCGAAGCGCTCGATGTCGTAGTTGCGGAACCCCTGCGCGAACAGCGCCCGCCGCCGCTCGTCGATGATGAGCGTGCGCACGGAGGCCGCGTCGGTGGCCCCGGTGTAGTGCGGCAGCCCGTACACGTCGCGGAGCGCGTTGATCGTCGCCACCGCGGTCGCCGGGTCCTGCGTTTCGGCGAGGATGAGCTGCGCCTCGTCGTACGTCGCGATCGGGAGCGGCGTGGCGTCCGACTCGTAGCGGTGCGGCGCCCAGATCTGTGATACGCCGTCGGCTGCGCGCGTGGGCATGCTGTCCGCCTGCGAGCGCGGGTCCACGACGAACCCCGCCGGGAGCGGGTCGGGGGCGGCCCCCGGCATCACCGTGGGCCCCACGATCAGGTTGCGCGACTGCGGGTCCACGGTGTAGAACCCGAACTGCGTCGTGACCGCGAACACGCGGTTGTAGCGCCGGTTGTCGTCCGACCCCGCGCTCGCCTCGAAGACGAAGCCGGGCGGGACGTGCGCCGCATCGTCCGCCGCGCCGGGGAGGTTCCCCTGAAAGAGCCGCACGCGCGCGCGCCCCACGTACGCGGCCGTGACGATGTCCGTCTCCCCTGCGGACGTCCCCTCCGCGATGGCGGTCGTGAACCGCTCCTCGGCCCGGGCGAACATCGCCTGCTGGTCGATCGGCGCGCTGAGGTCGAACGCGGCGGAGCACATCGACATCCCCATCGCCGAGTAGCTGAGCCCCGCGTACAGCGCGGCCTTCGCGATGAGCGCCGTGCGGTTCGATCCCACCTCCTCATCGGTCCACGCTTGCAGCTTCGTGAGCGCGGCGTCGGCGGACCAGCGCGCCGTGGAGAGCGGGGTGTAGATCCCCGGGTTCTGGTTGCTGGTGCACGGGTTCCCGCCGTAGATCCCGCCGGGCTGCGTGTTCGCGTCGCGGCGGTCGTACGGCCACGCCGCCGCGCCGAGCTGCGCGTCGGCCAGCTCGTCGGAGATGAGCCCCTCCACGACGACGTACGCGCCGAACGCGCACTCGAAGTCTCCCACCGCGCTGTTCACCATCAGCGCGGCCTGTTTCGGGTCGTCCAGGATCTCCGCCGGCACGCGGTCCGGCGCCTTCACGTCCAGCAGTTGCCCCGTGTTGCACGCCGTGGCCACCCCGGCCGCGGTGAGCAGCGCGACCAGCGCGCGCCGCCCCCGGTACAGATCAAGGCGTCGCGACGGGCGACTGCGCATCGAGTTCCAGGTCATCGCGTACGCTCCTCAGAAGCTCAGGTGAGCGGTGAAGACGAAGGACATGAGCTGCGGCAGCATCGACTGGTCAGTGAACGTCGACCCGTTCCCAGGGCCGCCCGAGACGAAGAAGTCCTCGGGGTCGGGGCCCGTGTACTTGGTCCACGTGTGCACGTTCCGCAGCGCGGCGCTGAGCGAGAGCCCGCGCGCCCCGAAGCGGCGCAGGTACGTGTCCGGCGCGTCCCAGCTCAGCGACAGCTCGCGCAGCTTCGCGTACTTCGCGTCGTTGATCACGAAGTCCACCAACGTCCCGTTGGTCTGCATCTGCGCGATGACCTTGGGGTCGTACTTCTCCGGCTCGATGTTCTCCAGGCACGTCCGGAAGACCTGGCAGCGGGCGCGGAGGTTGTTGTCGAACTTCACGTACCCCGTCTTGAAGTCGATCATCGTGCTGAAGCGGAAGCGCTGCAGGAAGCGGACGGTCGACGAGAACGACCCTTCCACCGGCGGCACGGCCCGCCCCAGGAACACGCGCGGCGCGATGACCTGCCCGTTCGCGTTGAAGCAGGGCATGGACCCGCCCTTCCCGTCATCGCACATCACGTTGATCGCCTTCCCGGTGGCGGGGTCGAAGTCCGCGCTCACCACGCGCTCGCGGAAGTACGAGTACGGCGCGTACCCCACGCGCTGCTGGATGCTCGAGACCACGATCGTCGTGTCGCCGCCGGCGAGCTTCACGACCCGCCCCTCGTTGGCCGAGATGTTGAACTGCACGTCCCACCCGTAGCGCGCCCCATCGATGATCTGCGCCTTGAGCAGCGCTTCGATCCCGCGGTTCATGATCTCGCCCGCGTTCACGTACTGGCTGTTGGCGCCGAAGCCCGACGATGGCGCGACGCCGCGGAGCAGGATGGCGTCCTGCGTGTGCGTGTCGTACAGCGTCAGCTCGAGGCCGAGCCGGTCGTTGAGGAAGCCGGCGTCGAACCCGAGCTCCAGCTCCTTCCCGCGCTCCGGCCCGAGGTTGGGGTTCCCGATCAGCCCCGGGGTGAGCGCCGGCGTCCCGTTCGGCCCGGGGACCGGGGTGAAGGTGCGCAGGGCCGTGAACGTGTTCGGCTGCTGCCCCGACTCCCCGTACGCCGCGCGCAGCTTGAACGTGCTGATGAACGACGGCGCGTGATCGCGGAAGAACGGCTCCTCGTTCAGCACCCACGACAGGCTCGCCTTGGGGTACGTCACCCACTTCACGTCCTTCCCGAACGCGCTGTTGTTGTCGACGCGCACCGCCGCGGTGAGGAAGAGGCGGTTCTGCCAGGCGAACTGCTCCTGGCCGAAGAAGCCGAGCGTGTTGTTGTCGAGGTAGCCGTCGAGCGTCGTCGGCTTGGTCGCGGCCGAGGAGACGGTCTCGAGCCCGGGCGCCGGGAAGTGATCCCCTTCCGCCGTGATCCCCGAGATGTGCTTCGCGTAGTACTGCACCCCTCCGGTCGTGGAGAGGGTGATCTTCGGCGTGACGTCGAACTGGAGCGTGCCGTTGTAGTCGTACGTGTTGTACACGATCTCGCGCCGGTTCTGGTACTTCCACCCGTCGGCGAACTGCCCCCAGAAGAACCGGAGCGTGTCGTTGGTGAGGTACGGGAGGAGCTCCTCGTTCTTCTCCTGCGTGAAGTCCGTCCCCACGACGAGGCGGTGCGTCATCCAGCGGAACGGTTGGTACCGGATCGTGAAGCTCCCGGTGAAGCGGTTGATTCCCTGCCAGTCCTGCATGGCGCGGTCGGCCTCCGGCGGGGAGCTCTGGAAGCCGCGCACCCAGCGGCACGAGGGCGGGGCGTCGGGGGCGCAGTTCTCCGGGAG
>JADGGM010000488.1 GCA_019689955.1 Gemmatimonadaceae bacterium | reverse complement strand
GGGTGGGTTCGTGTACGCGCCGGTGCACGACACGCTGCTCGTCGTGCACGCCGTGGCACCGGGGCGCGAGGAGGCGCGGCTGCTCGCGCTCGAGCGCGCGCGGCTCGTCGGGGTCGCGGTGATGGTGGTCGCGCTGCTCCTCTATCTCATCGCGGTGTGGCGGCAGGAGCGGGGGGTGGCGTGGCGGCTCGTGCCGCTCGCGGTCGCGTTGGGGAGCGTCGCGCTCGTGCCGCTCAGCACGTTCTCCGGGGTCTCGGTGCTGTTCGACCCGTCGGTGTACTACGCGGAGCTCGGCGGGCCGTTCACGGCGAACGTGGCCGCGCTCGTGCTCGCGGCGGCGATCGTCCTGCTCGGGGTGCTCATGCTCCTCCGCGCGCGGGGGCGCGTGCTCGCCCGGCGTGTGGCGATCGCGGTGGTGGTGGCGATCATGGGGAGCGGGCCGTTCCTGCTTCGCGGGCTCTCGCGCGGCGTGTCGCCGCCGCCGGGCGGGGTGACGGACCAGCTCTGGCTGGCGTGGGAGATCGCGTTGTTCCTCGCGGCGGCCGCGCTCCTCGTGCTCGCGGCCACGGCCGGGAGCACGCTCCTCGGGCGCGGGCGCGGGCTCCCGCTCCTCGTGGCACCCGCGCTCGCGGGGCTGGCGGCCTTCCTCGGGCCCATCCTCCTCGATCCGCCGGGGGCGTGGCCGCAGTGGTACACGCTGTTCTGGATCGCCGCGATCGGCGCGCTCGCGCTCACCCGCCCGCACCGCGGGCTCCTCTTCTCCGCGGCGACCGTCGCGGCGCTCGGCGCGACCACGCTCACGTGGAACGCCGGCGTGCGCGGACGCACCGCGCTTGCCGACCGCGACGTCGCCGGGCTCGCGGACACGCCGCCCGACGTCGTCGCGGTGCTGGAGCGCTTCGCCGACATCATCGCCGAGGAGGCCCCGCCGCGCACGCAGGCCGATCTCGTGCAGCGCTACATGGAGTCCGACCTCGTGGGCGCCGGCTATCCCGTGGCCCTGCAGAGCTGGGCCCCCGGGGAGGCGAGCCCCATGGCGCAGGTCGCGCTCGACCCGATCACCATCCCCGCCCCGGCGATCGCGAGCGCGGTGGCCGAAGCGGACGGCACGCAGCAGCGCGTGCTCCGCTCCGTGCGCGGGACGCCGGGCGTGCTCACCGTGCTCGCGGTCCCGTTCCGCGACGGCACCACGACCACGGTGATCGTGGCCCCACGCACGCGGCTCATCCCGAACGATCCCTTCAACGCGCTCCTCGGGCTCGAGGGGCGCGAGACGGGGCAGCCGCCGTACTCGATCACGCTCGTCGACCTCGACCCCACGACCCCCACGCCCGAGGGGGAGACGCGCTGGTACCGCAGCGGGACCGAGCTGCACGGCGACCGTCTCGTGCAGACGGCGCAGGGCCCGCAGCGCGCGCACATCGAGATCGAGCTGCGCTCGCAGGCGAGCCTCGTGCAGCGCGGCGTGCTGGTGGTGCTGGTCGACCTCCTGGTGGTCGTGGTGCTGTGGGTGGTGAGCGTCTTCCCCGGGGGCGCGTTCCGCCGCTGGCTGCGGACGCGCGCGCGCCGCTGGGTGCGCAGCTACCGCGCGCGTCTCACCGTGGGGCTGTTCGGCTTCTTCGTGGTGCCGGCGCTCGTGTTCGCGTTCTGGAGCTATCAGCGCCTGCGGTCGGAGGACGAGCAGTCGCGCGAGCTGTTGGTGCGCGAGACGCTCCGCAGCGCCGCCGCCGCGGGCACCATCGCGACGTCGGACGTCGGCGGCGCGCACGCGGGGACGCCGCTCTTCGTGTATCGCCACGGCGCGCTGCGGCAGACGAGCGAACCGCTCCTCGATGCGCTCGCGCCCGTGGGGCGCTTCCTCCCGCGGGCGGTGTACGCGCGGCTGCGCGAGGGGCACGAGGTGTACTCGACCGCGCACGCGGCGGTGGGGCCCACGGACGCGCTGTTCGGCTATCTGTCGACGGTGGCCCCGGCGCCGGGCGGGCTCGGGAGCGGCGAGCCGGTCGTGTTCGCCGCCCCCGCACGCGGGCACGAGGAGATGCTGGACCAGCGGCGGCGCGATCTGGGGGTGCTGGTGCTGTTCGCGACGGTGCTCGGCGGGCTCGCGGCACTCTGGCTGAGCCGGATCGCGTCGCGTTCGCTCGCCGAGCCGATCGGGCGGCTGCGGGCCGCGGCGCTCGCGATCGCGGCCGGGGAGCGCGAGCCGCCGCTGGCCGGCCGCCCGCCGGAGGAGTTCGATCCGGTGTTCTCCGCCTTCCGCCGCATGGCTGCCGACCTCGGCGCGAGCCGCGCGGCGCTGGAGGCGGCGCAGCGGCGGACGTCGGCCGTGCTGCGCAACGTGGCGAGCGGCGTGGTCGCGCTCGGGCACGAAGGGACGGTGACGATCGCCAACCCGCGCGCCGAGGCGCTCCTCGGGCGCGCGCTCCCTCCGGGGGCCCCGGTCGACGAGCTGGGGGCGGCGATCGCGGCGCGCGTGCGCGCGTTCGTGGCGCAGCGCGACGATGAGGAGGAGTTCGAGCTCACGCTCGGCGGGCGGCAGCTCCAGGCGCGCCTCACCCGCCTCGCCGACGGTGACGGGGGCGCGGTGCTCACGCTCGACGACGTGACCGAGCTCGCGCGCGCGCAGCGCGTCCTGGCCTGGGGGGAGATGGCCCGCCAGGTCGCGCACGAGATCAAGAACCCGCTCACTCCCATCCGCCTCGGCGTGCAGCACCTCAAGCGCGCCCGCGCCGACGCGCGCGCGGACTTCGACGAGATCCTCGATCGCAACGCGCGCCACATCCTCGCCGAGATCGACCGACTGGACGAGATCGCGCGCAACTTCAGCCGCTACGGCACCGCGCCGGCCGAGCAGCTCCCGGCGCAGCCCGTGGACGTGGTGGCGGTCGCGCGCGGTGTCGTGGAGCTCGAGCGCCTCGGCCGGAGCGACGTCGACTGGCGCGTCGCGGGCGGCGAGCACCCCCTGCTCGCCATGGCCCGGCGCGACGAGCTGCACGAAGTGCTGCTCAACCTCCTCGAGAACGCCCGTCTGGCCGACGCCACGCGGGTCGAGATCCGGTGCGCCGCGCGCGAGGGGCGCGTGGTGCTCGAGGTCGCCGACGACGGGCGCGGGATCGCGCCGGCCGTGCTCCCGCGCATCTTCGAGCCCCACTTCTCCACGCGGACCTCCGGGAGCGGGCTCGGGCTCGCGGTGAGCCGGCAGCTCGTGGAGAGCTGGGGCGGCTCGATCGCGATCGCGAGCACCGACGCCACGGGGACCACCGTACGCATCGAGCTGCGCGCCGTGAGCGCGGCCCCCG
>JADGGM010000487.1 GCA_019689955.1 Gemmatimonadaceae bacterium | reverse complement strand
GCCTCGTCTCCGAGGCCGGCGCCCGCATGGGCCGGGGACCCGCGCGGCTCAGCGTCCGTGCAGGAGCGCCGCGCCGATCGCCATCCCGATCGCGATCGCACCCGCCGCCGCGGCCAGCGCGAGCATGGGGGTGATCGTGAGCTGGCGGCGCCACCACCGCGCCTGGGGCGCGGTCGTGGGGAGCGAGTCCATGATCTGCTGGTACACGTGCACCGGCGTCTTCATCGCGCGGCGCACCTCGACATCGCGCTCGATGCGCAGCCAGAACTCGACGTCGCGCGCCGTGTCCCCCTGGCGGACGGCGCTCTCGGGGAGATCGCCATCGAGCCAGGCGTGAATGGCCGCCGTGTTGCGGCCGGCGAGCGGGACCTCCCGATCGGTCAGGGGGCGCTCCGCAGGGGTCTTGCGAGACGTGGGCTGGTTGGTCCGGCCCTCTTTGGGATCAAGATTGTCGAGCATTATGCGTACTTTTCCTCAAGAAGGGCCTGGAGCGCCTCACGCGCCCGATGGACGCGCATTTTCAGTGCCCCGACAGTGGTTCCCAGCAGATCGGCCATTTCCTCGTACGAACGCCCCTCGACGTGCTTCATCACGAACGCTTCCCGGAGCGAGGGGGCGAGCGCGGCGAGCGCCCGATCCAGGTCCGAACGAAGCTCCGTGCGATCCAGCTCTTCATCCGGCGTCGCGAAGGCGGACGGCTGGTCGTCCTCCTCGTAGCTCAGGTGCGTCCGTCGGATGTTCTTGAGCCAGTCCTTGCACCCGTTGGCGACGATGCGGAAGATCCACGCATCGAAGCGGCCGTGTACCTCGGCCAGGTGCTGATACGCTTTGATGAAGGAGGCCTGGAGGATGTCTTCGGCGACATCCGGGCTCCCCGTCATCCCAAGCGCGTGGCGGTACAGCGGATCGCTGTAGCGCCGGATGAGGGTCCCAAACGCGTTGCGGTCACCCTGCAGTACACGCGCGATCACGTCGTGATCCGCTTCTTGCGGATCGACCGGGCGCGGCGTCGTCACCGTGGTCTTCACGACGCTAGTGTAACGCTTCGTGCGCCCTCTGGATAGCCCTGTCGGGGCCGCCGGGATCGGTCGAGCGAGGGTTGCCATGCCCCTTGGACGACGGAGCGGCGGGGTGGTAACAGGGTCGTCTCATCACCGTAACCGGGCATAGTAGAGCAGCTCACGCAGCCGTCCTCCACGATAGGTCCGTCCCACATGGTCACTGTCGGCCCGGTACCGGCGGTACTCACGGGCGTACCGCACGACCCGGCCGTCCACCGCGGCGCGCTCCAGGGCGCCGCGCAACACCCGCTCCGAGAGGAGCCCCTCGGAGTTATAACTGATGAGGATGTGCCGAGCCCCCGTGGCGGCGAGGAGCGCCTCGAGGGCACCTTCCACCTGGCGGGGGGAGCACCAGGCGCTCCGCTGCGCGCCATCGGCGAGCAGCCCGGTCTTCCCGGCCACGGCGGGGCGCGCCTCGAACCACCCCCGGGCGATGATCTCGGGGACATGGTAGTAGCCGGAGTACTGCCGGCTGTTGTATGGCGGGTCGACATAGAGGAGGTCGATGGGGCCAAGCGTGCGCGCCGTCTCCGTGGCATCATCGATGTGGGCGGTGCACCCCCGCGCCCCGCGGATGGGGAGCTGCGGGGCGAGCGTGAGGTGGTGCCGGGCATTGGGCTGCCACTGCTTGATGAACGCGGCGTACACGCCGGCCGTGTTGGCGACGCGGTCGGCCCCCTCGATCAGGGCCGCCAGCAGGATGTAGTACGCATCATCGCCGATCAGCCCCTCGGTGTGCCACACGTGCAGCCGCCGCCGGATGGCATCGATGCGGCGGGCGTTCTCCTCGGTGAAGTACATCCGCCCGCCCCCCGGGGCGTAGTGCTCGGTGATGAACCCGCACTCCGGCTCGAGCCATCGCGAGAGGTACTCGGCCACCGCGGCGAGCGCCCCTCCACCCCGGGCGGCCACCGCGGCCCGGAACTTCGCGGACCGGAGCGCCGCGCGCAGGTCGCCATCCCCGGCGCGCAGCTCGGCGAAGCTCGGGACGCGTTGCGCGACGACGTAGGCGCGCTGCAGCACGTACGAGTACGTCATGACATCGCTCGACGCGACGCGCCACCCGCGCGCCTTGAGCGCACGCCCCACGGCGCACGTCCCGGCGAACGCGTCGTGCGCGACCCCGGGAGTGAGCCCGAGGCGATCGATCTTGCTGAGAATGAACGGCAGAAGACGAGTCTTGTTGCCGAGATAGCGCATGCACTGGCGGGCGGGGAGAGCGGAGAGTGATGCCAGCCGGTCCGCTACGCTGCCGCGAACGCGCCCCATCCGCGACGTCGGATCTCCGCACCGTGCTCATCCAATTTTGGCGGCTGGAAGCGTACCATCCCAGGGACGCTCGGCGCAACTGCGCCAAGCGTCGTCGCCTGCGCATCGCGCAGCGCTTCGAGCACCGTCTGCACCACACCGCACGGGACCCCCGCGCGGTCGAGCGCCGCGATCCACTCGGCGGCCGGTCGCTCGCGCACGCGCATGGCCACGGCGTGCACCACGCGCGCGCGCTGCTCTACCCGCCCGGCGTTGGTGGCGAGCTCCGGATCCGCGGCCAGGTCGTCGAGCCCCAACACGCGCGCGCACGCCCGCCACTGGGCATCATTGCCTACGGCGATGACGAGCGCGCGGTCGCTCGCCTCGAAGAGCTCGTAGGGGACGAGGTTCGGGTGCGCGTTGCCCCACCGCGCCGCGTCGCGCCCGGTGACGAGCGCGCTCTGCGCCACGTTCACCAGCGCCGCCGTCGCACTCGCCGCGAGCGAGGTGACCACGCGGGCCCCGCGCCCGGTGCGGAAGCGGGCGGTGAGTGCCGCCAGTGTCGCGATAGCCGCATCCTTCCCGGCCACGACGTCGGCGAGCGCGACCCCGACCTTCATCGGCGCGCCGTCCGGCTCCCCGGTGATCGCCATCCACCCGCGCTCTGCCTGCACCACGAAGTCGTAGCCCGGCCGGTCGCTGTCCGCGCCGAAGCCGGTGACGGTGCACCAGACGAGGTGCGGGTGGCGCTCCACCATCTGTTCCGGTGCGAGGCCGTACCGCTCGAGCGCCCCGCGGCGGAAGTTGTCGACCACGACGTCGGCCTCAGCGATGAGGCCAGCAACGAGGTCGCGGTCGCCTGGGTCGGCCAAATCGGCAGCGAGGCTCTTCTTGTTCCGGTTGATGCTGAGGAAATACGCGCTCTCACCGCGCGGATCGAAGGGGGGCCCCCACCCTCGCGTGTCGTCTCCCACCCCGGGCCGGTCTCTTTTAAACAAAAACCAGC
>JADGGM010000486.1 GCA_019689955.1 Gemmatimonadaceae bacterium | reverse complement strand
GCCCACCACGCCCCGCCCCCGTCGTGCGCCCGCGCCGCTCCCCGGACGGGAAGTGGGAAGCGCTCGTCCGCAACTACAACGTGTACGTGCGCCCGGTCGGCTCCACGAAGGGCATGATGCTGAGCACCGACGGCTCCGAGGGGGACGCGTACGACCCGACATCGATCGCCTGGTCCCCCGACTCGCGGCGCATCGCCGTGTATCGCGTGCGGCCGGGATACCGGCGCGAGGTGCACTACATCGAGTCGTCGCCCGAAGACCAGCTCCAACCCAAGTACTCGACCATCCTCTACAACAAGCCGGGCGACGTGCTCGACACCGACCGCCCCGTGCTCTTCGACGTGACCACGCGGACCGAGATCGTCGTCGACAACACGCTCTTCCCCAACGCGTACGACGTCACCCCGCTCGTCTGGCGCCACGATGGGCACGCCGTCACCTTCGAGTACAACCAGCGCGGGCACCAGGTCTACCGCGTCATCGAGATCGACGCCGCCACCGGGAAGACGCGCGCGGTGATCGATGAGGAGATGCCGACCTTCTTCGACTACTCGGGGAAGAAGTTCCGCTACGACATCGCCGATGGGAAGGAGATCATCTGGATGTCGGAGCGCGACGGGTGGAACCACCTCTACCTCTACGACGGCACCACGGGGCGCGTGAAGCACCAGATCACCAAGGGGGAGTGGGTGGTGCGCGGCGTCGACTGGGTCGACACCACCAAGCGGCAGATCTGGTTCGAGGCGAGCGGGATGTACCCGGGGAAGGACCCGTACTTCATCCACTACTACCGGATCAACTTCGACGGCACGGGGCTCACGCCGCTCACCGACGCCGACGGGATGCACACGGTCCGCTTCTCCCCGGACCACGCGTACTACGTGGACCTCTGGTCGCGCGTCGACCTCCCGCCGATCATGCAGCTCCGTCGCACGCGCGACCGCGCGGTGCTCATGACGCTCGAGAAGGCCGACGCGTCGGCGCTCCTCGCCACGGGGTGGCGCCCGCCGGAGGTGTTCACGGCCAAGGGGCGCGACGGAAAGACGGACATCTGGGGGATCATCATCCGCCCGACCAACTTCGATCCGCACACGCGCTACCCGGTGATCGAGAACATCTACGCTGGCCCGCAAGGCTCCTTCGTGCCGAAGACGTTCAGCACGCAGGCGGGGATGCAGGCGCAGGCGGAGCTGGGCTTCATCGTCGTGCAGATCGACGGCATGGGGACGTCGAACCGCTCGAAGGCGTTCCACGACGTCGCCTGGAAGAACCTCGCCGACGCGGGGTTCCCGGACCGCATCCTCTGGCACAAGGCGGTCGCGGCGAAGTACCCGTACTACGACATCACACGCGTCGGGATCTACGGCACGTCGGCGGGGGGGCAGAACGCGATGGGCGCGCTCCTCTTCCACCCGGAGCTCTACAAGGTGGCCGTCTCCGCGGCCGGGTGCCACGACAACCGGATGGACAAGATCTGGTGGAACGAGCAGTGGATGGGGTGGCCCGTCGGGCCGCAGTACGCGGCGTCGTCGAACGTCGAGAACGCGTACCGCCTGCAGGGGAAGGTGCTGCTCGTGGTGGGCGAGATGGACACCAACGTCGATCCGTCGTCGACGTTCCAGTTAGTGAACGCGCTCATCAAGGCGAACAAGCGATTCGACCTCCTGGTGATCCCTGGCGCGGGGCACGGCTCCGGGGGCGCGTACGGGGAGCGCGCGCGCTTCGATTTCTTCGTGCACAACCTGCTCGGGGTCGAGCCGCCGGACCTCAATCGGGAGTCGGTCGCGGCGGCGGCGAATGGGAAGTGAGCCGCGCTCGCTGAACGTCGCCGCAGGGATCGCTAGTGCGTCCCCGCGGCGACCTCCCCCGCTCCCCCCTCGCGGTGGAGCGATGCCCCGAGCGTCACCGCCTGCTCGACGAGCGCGTCGATGTCCGCGGCCTCGGTCCTGAAGTTGGCGATGCACGCGCGGATGGCGAAGCGTCCGTCGAGGATCACGTTGGAGGGGAACACGCGCCCGCCGAGCTGCAGCTCGGCCATGAGGCGCTCGTTCAGGCGGTTCAGGTACGGCTCCGCGGATCGGTCGCCGCGGAGCGCGCGGGGCACGTAGCGGAAGCAGGCGATGGAGAGCGCCGGCGCGGGGCCGACCACCTCGAGCTCGGGGTGGGCCGCGGCGCGCTCGTACAGGTACCTGGCGAGCGCGACGTCGTGCGCGATGCGGCGTTCGTAGGCGTTCCACCCGTGCGCGAGGAGCGAGACCCAGATCTTGAGCGCGTGAAAGCCGCGCGAGAACTGCGGTCCGATCGCGTAGAGGTCGATGCCGCGCCCGGTCAGCGCCTTGTCCTCGTACACGTAGCTCGGCTCGATCGCGAACGCCGCCGCGAGCGTCTGCATGTCGCGCACGACGATCGCGCCGCCGGAGTGCGGCGTGTAGAGCCACTTGTGCGGGTCGAGCGCCACCGAGTCGGCGCGCGCGATGCCGTGAAAGAGGGGGCGCAGCGCGTCGGTGAGCGCGGCCACGCCGCCGTACGCGCCGTCCACGTGCAGCCACAGCCCGTGCTCGGCGCACACGTCGGCGATCGCGTCGAGCGGATCGATGGCGCCGGTCGAGACGGTGCCGGCGGTGGCGACCACGGCGATCGGCTTGTAGCCGCTCCGGATGTCCCGCGCGATCGCCGAGCGAAGGACGTCGACGCGCATCCGGAGCGCGTCGTCGCACGCGATCAGCCGGACCGCGTCTCGCCCCAGGCCGAGCAGGTCCGCGGCGCGCGTGTTGACGTCGTGGACCTGCGCCGAGGCGTACACGGTGAGCGACGGCCCGGCGCGCACGCCGAGCTCCCGCACGGGCCACCCGGCGCGCGCGTCGCGCGCGGCCGCGAGCGCCACGAACGAGGCCATCGCGCCCCCGGACGTCACGTACCCGCCCGCGGTGCTCGGCAACCCGAGTCGTCGCGCGAACCAGCGGCCCAGGTGCAGCTCGATCTCCGTCGCCGCGGGGGAGAGCCGCCACCCGCCGACGTTCTGGTTGAGCGCCGCCGCGAGGAGATCGGCCGCCGCGCCGGGGACCGTCCCCGCGCCGGTGATGTACGCCATGAACCCGGGGTGCCCGGTGTACGTCGCGTGCTCGAGCGCGATCGTCCGCAACGCCGCGAGCAGCTCGCGCTCCGGCAGCGGCTCGTCGGGGATGGGGCGCGTCACCGCGGCGCGGACTTCCGCGGCCGTCGCCCGCCCGCCCACGGGGAGCGACCGGAGGCGCTCGAGCAGCTCCCCCCACAGCTCGACCACCTCGCCGCCGAACGCGCGCGCGCGCGCCGCGTCCCAGTCGAGATCG
>JADGGM010000485.1 GCA_019689955.1 Gemmatimonadaceae bacterium | reverse complement strand
AAGCTATATTTCACTGGAATCGCACCTACCTTTCGGTAGTGCCGAGGGATAGGTTTGCTGGGATTTGTCCGGGTGGGGCGGGCGCGAACCGATGTTTGGGCCGCTGCCCGGTGGCCCCTGCCCAATCGCCGCTCCTGCCGAGCACCGAGGATTATGGGGGAAACCCTTTATCAGATCATGGGGCTGCACCGGGCCGCCCCCCTTCCCGAGCGGAAGCCGTCGTGGCTCAAGGTGCGGGCGCCGGGGGGGACCAACTACTCGCGCCTCAAGCACCTCATGCGCGACCTCGACCTCCACACGGTCTGCGAGGAAGCGCATTGCCCGAACGTCGGCGAGTGCTGGGAGCACGGCACCGCCACGTTCATGATCCTGGGGGACGTCTGCACCCGGAACTGCGCGTACTGCGCCGTCGCCCACGGACGTCCCCTGAAGTATGACATCGAGGAGCCCGCGCGCGTCGCCGAGGCGATCGCGCAGATGCAGTTGCGTCACGCGGTGATCACCTCCGTGGACCGCGATGACCTCCCCGATTTCGGCGCGTACATCTTTGCCGAGACGATCCGGCAGATCAAAGCGCGCCTCCCGGAGTGCTCCGTGGAGGTGCTCGTCCCCGACTTTCAGGGGAACGAAGCGTCCATCCGCACCGTGCTCGAGGCTGAGCCCGACATCTACAACCACAACACCGAGACGGTGCCGCGCCTCTACAAGCGGTGCCGCCCCGGCGGCCGCTACGAGCGGGTGATGAAGATCTTCCGCTACACCAAGGCCGTCGCGCCGCACATCCCCACGAAGACGGGGATCATCCTCGGCATGGGGGAGACCATCGAGGAGGTGGTCCAGACCATGCGCGAGCTGCGCGAGGTGGATGTCGACATCCTCACGCTCGGCCAGTACCTGCGCCCGTCCGAGAGCCACATCCCGCTGGACCGCTACTACACGCCCGAGGAGTTCCGCGCGCTGCGCGACATCGGCCTCGAGCTGGGGTTCCGCCACGTCGAGGCGGGCCCGCTGGTCCGCTCGAGCTATCACGCATGGGAGCAGGTGCAGAGCATGGCGGCGGCCGGAAGCAACACGGGGGACGGGGCGCGAGGGTAGCTCCCTCGCCGCCCGGTCCCCCGTCGCGTCGCATCCCTCGCGTCTCGTCCCACTCGACCGACAACATGGCCAAGAAGAAACCGGATCTCGCCCCATCGTCGTCGTCCAACGACGCGCAGCTGCGCCGCGATCTCCTGCGGCAGATGCTGCTCATTCGCCGCTTCGAGGAGCGCTGCGCCGAGGCGTATGCGCTCGGGAAGATCGGCGGCTTCTGCCACCTCTACATCGGCCAGGAGGCCGTGGGGGTCGGCGCGATCTCGGTACTGCGCCCCGATGATTACGTGATCGGGAGCTACCGGGAGCACGGACAAGCGCTCGCCCGCGGGATGTCCCCCCGCGCGGTGATGGCCGAGCTGTTCGGCCGCGCCGACGGGTGCTCGAAGGGGAAGGGGGGCTCGATGCACCTCTTCGACCGCAACCTCAACTTCCTCGGCGGGCACGGGATCGTGGGCGGCCACATCCCGCTCGCCACCGGGGTCGGCTTCGCGATCAAGTATCGCGGCGGAGACCAGGTGTGCCTCTGCTTCTTCGGCGAGGCCGCGGTGAACGGCGGCGCGTTCCACGAAGCGCTGAACATGGCCGCGCTGTGGAAGCTCCCCGTCGTCTACCTCATCGAGAACAACCGCTACGGCATGGGCACCGCGCTCGAGCGCGCCTCGGCGATCAACGACATCGCCGAGCGCGCGTGCTCGTACGACATGCCCAACGAGGTCGTGGACGGGCAGGACGTGATCGCCGTGCGCGAGGCGATGCAGCGGGCCGTGCAGCGCGCGCGGAGCGAGCACATCCCCACCCTCCTCGAGGTGCGCACGTACCGCTTCATGGGGCACTCGATGTCCGACGCCGTGAGCGGGACCTACCGCACGAAGGAAGAGCTCGAGGAGTACATGAAGCGCGACCCCATCACCGTGCTGCGTACCGACATGACGAAGCGCGGCGAGTGGACCGACGACGACATGACCGCGCTCGACGAGGAGGTCAAGGCCGTGGTGGAGGACGCCTGGAACTTCGCCGACGCGAGCCCCGAGCCGGCGCTCGAGTCGCTCTACGAAGACGTGTACGTGGACACGACGAGCGACGCCCCCGTCGGCGCCGAGATCGCGAGCTGAGGCTCGGGGCGGCGCGCCGCGCGCGCGGCGCCCGCCCCGTCGCTCACACGACTATTCACCAGACTTCCGCATGCCAGTCATTACGTACCGCGACGCGCTCAACCAGGCGCTCCGGGAAGAGATGCAGCGAGACGACCGCGTCTTCATCATGGGCGAAGAGGTGGGAGTCTACCAGGGCGCGTACAAGGTCTCCAAGGGGCTCCTGCAGGAGTTCGGCGAGATGCGCGTGGTCGACACGCCGATCACGGAGCTCGGCTTCGCCGGCGTCGGCGTGGGCGCCGCGATGGTCGGGCTCCGGCCGATCATCGAGTTCATGACGTGGAACTTCGCCCTCCTCGCGCTCGACCAGGTGGTGAACTCCGCCGCCAAGATGCTCTACATGTCCGGCGGCCAGTACAACATCCCGATCGTCTTCCGCGGCCCCAACGGCGCGGCCCTCCAGCTCTCTGCGCAACACTCGCAAGCGTGGGAGTCGTGGCTGGCGCACATCCCCGGGCTCAAGGTCGTCGCCCCGGGGACGCCGTACGATGCGAAGGGGCTCCTCAAGAGCGCCGTGCGCGACGACAACCCCGTCGTCGTGCTCGAGGGGGAGATGCTCTACAACACCAAGGGGGAGGTCCCCGAGGACGAGTACCTCATCCCGATCGGGAAGGCCAGCGTGAAGCGCGAGGGGGAGCACTGCAGCATCATCACGTTCGGGAAGATGGTGCTCGTCGCCCTGCAGGCCGCCGACCAGCTCGCGAAGGAAGGGATCATGGTCGACGTCGTCGACCTCATGAGCCTCCGCCCGATCGACACCGAGACGATCGTCGCCTCGATCCACAAGACCAATCGTGCCGTCGTGCTCGAGGAAGGGTGGGAGCTGAGCGGGATCGGGGCACAGATCGTGGACATCATCCAACGGGAGGCGTTCGACGATCTCGACGCGCCGGTGCTGCGCGTGCACCAGGCCGACACGCCGATGCCGTACGCGAAGAATCTCGAGAAGGCCGCCAAGCCCGATGCGCAGAAGATGATCGCGGCCGTGAAGAAGGTCATGTACCTCGCGTGATGGGAGCACCATGGCAACCAAGGTCGTAATGGAGGCGCTGTCCCCCACAATGGAGGAGGGGCGGCTGGTCAAGTGG
>JADGGM010000484.1 GCA_019689955.1 Gemmatimonadaceae bacterium | reverse complement strand
CTCCTCGAACCGGCCGAGGCGAAGGGGATGCTCTCGGCCGGCTATATCGAGGTGCGTGCGGCGGCGATCGCCGAGCTGAGCTCCGCCGCGCAGGCCGGCGAGGCGGCGCCGTGGGAGACGCCGTACATCGCGTGGACCCAGGCGCAGTGCTCGATGACCGTGCGCGACATGCAGGGGACCGGCTCCGGGTGGGCCGGGCTCTCCTCGTACGATTGGGGGCGGATCGACCCCGAGGCGCTCGCCGCGCAAGCGCTGGAGAAGTGCCTCGCGTCGCGCAACCCCGTCGGGCTCGAGCCCGGGCGCTACACGGTGATCCTCGAGCCCCAGGCCGTGGCCGACATCGTGGCCGCGATCCCCGGCACGATCGCGCGGCGCCAGAACGAGAGCGGCAACGGCCCCTTTGCGCTCGTCCAGGACGAGGCGCTGCACCTCTGGCGGACGAAGCTCGGGCTCAAGGTGGTCGACGAGCGGGTGACGATCAGCCACGACTACGCGGACCCCGACCTCGGCATCGTCCCCCCGATCGACACCGCGCCCGGCCCGGTGGCGTGGATCGACCACGGTGTGCTCATGGCGATGCCGTACGACCGTGCCTACGCGCTCCGTGCCCTGAACGATCCGTACGGCATCCGTCCGCCCACCGGCTACCGGATGAGCGGCGGTGAGACGACGACGGACGAGATGATCCGGACCACCAAGCGCGGGCTCCTCGTGACTCGCTTCTCCGATGTGGAGCTGCTCGACGCGCGCAGCCTGCTCCTCAGCGGGCTGACGCGCGACGGTCTGTGGCTGATCGAGAACGGGAAGATCACGAAGCCGGTGAAGAACTTCCGCTTCACGGAGTCGCCGCTCTTCGTCCTCAACAGCCTCGACGAGCTCGGACCACCGATGAAGGTGTTTCACCCGACGACGGCGGCCAGCGGCGAGCTGAGCCCCGTGATCGTACCGCCTTTGAAGGCGCACGACTTCAGCTTCACCTCACTCGTGGACGCCGTCTGATGCATGTCGACCGACTGAGCGCCGCGCTCCTCGCCGCGGCGGCCGTGCTGTGGAGCGCGCCAGCGGCCGCGCAGACGCGCTTCGCATGGCCTGACACGGCCGTGGATGTGAGCCAGTACACGACCGTCGAGGACTGTACCGCGGCCGTGGTCCGTGTGCGCGAGGGCCTCACGCGGCACCGGCGCCGCACGGTGTGGCGTGACACCCTGCCGTGGAACCCCCGTGAGCCCATGGACTCGCTCCCGGCGCCGCTCGTGGAGACGGCGCAGCGGTGCACGGCGCGCTTTCGCGCGGCGTCGGTGCCGCTGGCAGACTACGCGCTAGTGCTCCCGCTCTTCCTCACCGCGGGGCGCGACGCCGACGCCGGGGTACTGGTGTCGCGCCGCCTGGCGGCGCTGGATGCGTCGCGGAGCACGAAGGCCGACGCCGAGCGCGCGGCGGTGATGGACACGATCTTCCGCGTGTACCTCGAAGCCCGGCCGGCGCGGGTCGCCGCCGCGGAGTCGCTGGCCGTCCGGCTCCGCCGCACGACGGCGCGGCCGCTGCGCGCCGATCCGGCGATCCATCTGCTGGACATGTACATGCAGCTCGTCTACAGGGCGCGACTCGTCGAGGACACCGCGCTCATGCGCACGCGCGCCGCGGAGGTCGTCGCGCTCCTCGATTCGATCCCGGCGGCCGAGCGGCCGGCGATCGAGGACAAGATCGGCGTCGCGCAGTTCAACCTGCTGGCCTACAGCGCCCTCGCTGCGCGGACCGGGTGGCAGGCGGCGCTGGACAGCCTGCGCAAGAGCACGGCCGCGTTCATCGCGCTGCAGCAATCGCTCTGGATGAAGGCGAGCGGCGAGCGCCCCGACGCGCTCGGCTTCCCGATCGGCAAGCGCGCTCCGGTGCTCGCGGGCGACTTCCGGTTCGGACCCGACAGCGCGAGCCCGCAGATCCCCGTGCCGGGGAAGGTCAACCTGATCGTCTTCCTCGGCGACATGTGCATGGAGGTGACGCCGGAATCGCACTTCCCGCCCACGGACGCGTGCCTGCCGACCATGGCCACGCTCCGGCGGCTGGCGGCGCGCTTCCCATCGCTCGCGATCACCGCGGTGGATCACACGTACGGCTATTACATGTACCTCCCGCCGCCGGCCCCCGCGGACGAAGCGCAGCTCATGTGGAAGTCGCTCGCCGCCCACAGGATGCCCGGGAGCCTCGTGGTGAGTACGACCCCCTTCTGGCGCCTCCCCGCGCCCGACCGCCGGCGCATCGACAGCGAGAAGATCCCCAACGACACGCCGTACAGCTTCGGCAAGAGCTGGGCGATCACCGCCGGGGCGGCGTTCCTCATCGATCGGGAGGGAATCATCGTGTACCCGACCGGCTCGATCACGCGCGAGTCCGAGCACCAGGTCAGCGACATCATCGAGATCCTCCTGGAGCGCGAGCATGCCTCGCGCTGAGTCGCTCGCGGTGCTCGGCGCGCTCGGGGCCGCGATCGTCGTGGGCCCGCAGCTTGCGGGTGGTGCGCCGGACGCGCACGAGGGTGCGCCGCGCGCCGCGGCGCGTGCACCGCTTCGCGATCCGGCGCTCCGCACGGGGGTGCTCCCCAACGGACTGCACTACTACATCCGCGCCAACGCCGCGCCGGCACGCCGCGCCGAGCTCCGGCTCGCCGTGAACGCGGGCTCGGTGCTCGAGGACGACGACCAGCAAGGGTTCGCGCATTTCCTCGAGCACATGGCGTTCAACGGCACCACGCACTTCCCGCACACCTCCCTCATCGACTTCGTCGAGGGGAGCGGGATGAGCTTCGGCGCGGACCTGAACGCGCGCACCACGCCGGACGAGACGGTGTACATGCTCACCGTTCCCACCGACGACCCGCAGGTGCTCGCGCAGGGGCTCACGGTGCTCCACGATTGGGCGAGCGGGGGGATCACGATCGACTCGGCCGAGGTGGTGGCGGAGCGCGGCGTAGTTCTCGGCGAATGGCGGATGCGGCTGCCGGACACCGCGAGCCAGCACATTCGCGAGCACTACGACTCGCTCCTCTTCGGCGACTCGCCTTATCGTCACCGAGCTCCCATTGGGTTGCCGCGGCTCATCGCGACGGCGACTCGCGCGCCGATCGCGCGGTTCTACCACGATTGGTATCGCCCCGACCTCATGGCGGTGATCGTGGTCGGGGACGTCGATGCGGCGGCGATGGAGCGCGAAATTCGCGCGCGCTTCGGGGCGATCCCCATGCCGGCGAAGCCGCGACCGCGTCCGTCGCCCAAGGTGCCGGCGAGCCCGGCGCCGGTGGTGGACATCCTCCGGGCCAACGTGAGCCCGCGCATCGA
>JADGGM010000483.1 GCA_019689955.1 Gemmatimonadaceae bacterium | reverse complement strand
ATCGACCGAGAAGGAGCCGGCGTATGAGAACGCGTTGGGCAAGGATCGGTGGGGCGGTGGTGGCGATGGGGCTGGCCGGGGCGTGGTGTGGGATCACGCCCTTGCCGGCCCAAGCCTATTTCGGGAAGAACCAGGTCCAGTTCCGCCACTTCGACTGGCAGGTGCTGGAGACCGACCACTTCCTGATCCACTACTACCCCTCCGAGCGCACGGCCGCGGTGGACGCCGCGCGCATGGCCGAGCGGGCGTACAACCGCCTGTCGCGCATCCTGGCCCACGAGTTCCGCGAGAAGAAGCCGATCATGGTGTTCGCCTCGCGCGCCGACTTCGGACAGAACAACGTGACTGGAGACCTGGGCGAGGGGACGGGCGGCGTGACGGAGCCGCTGCGCGACCGGATGCTCCTCTTCTTCACCGGCGACTACCGCAGCTTCGAGCACGTGCTCACGCACGAGATGGTGCACGAGTTCCAGTTCGACGTCTTCCAGCGCGGGCGCGGCGCCGGGGGAGCGATCTCCTCGCTCACCCAGATCAACCCCCCGCTCTGGTTCATGGAGGGGATGGCCGAGTACCTCTCCATCGGGCCGGACGACCCGCAGACGGCGACCATCATCCGCGACGCCGCGCTCAACGGGCACCTCCCCACCATCCGGCAGATGACCGAGCGCCCGGACCTCTTCTTCCCCTACCGCTACGGCGAGGCGTTCTGGGCGTACATCGGCGAACGGTGGGGGGATGAGACCGTCGGGGCGATCCTGGCGAACACGCCGTCGATGGGAGTGGAGCACGCGTTCAAGCGCGAGACCGGCCGCTCGCTCGACGACCTGGGGGACGAGTGGCGCGAGGCGATGCAGGTGAAGCACCTCCCGCAGATCGCGCAGCTCGAGCGCCCGCGGCGGTTCGCGCAGCCGCTCCTCACCGAGCGGCGGAGCGGCGGGCAGGTCTTCCTCGCCCCCGCGCTCTCCCCGGACGGGAAGTACATCGCCTTCCTGTCCAACGGCAGCTTCCTGCGCGGGCAGGTGTTCATCGACCTCTGGCTCGGCGACGCGCGCACCGGGAAGCGCCTCGCGCGGCTCGTGAAGAGCACCTTCGACCCGAACTACGAGGAGCTCCAGCTCATCTACTCGCAGAGCGCCTTCTCCCCCGACAGCAAGCGGCTCGCCTTCACCGCGCTGGGGGAAGGGACGGAGTACCTGTACGTGCTCGACGTCGAGCGCCGAAAGCGCATCGCGCAGATCAAGCTCCCGCTCGATGGCGTGACCGGTCCGAGCTGGTCCCCCGACGGCCGGCGCATCGTCTTCAGCGGGAACCACGGCGGGATCACCGATCTGTACATGGTGAACGCCGACGGGACCGACTTCCGCCAGCTCACCAACGACAAGTACGGCGACATCCAGCCGCAGTGGTCCCCCGACGGGAGCACCATCGCCTTCGCCACGGACCGCGGCGACGGCGCGGACCTGGACCTGCTGCGCTTCCCGAAGTTGCGCATCGCCCTCTACCACGTGGGCGACGGGACGATCGACGTCCTCCCCGGGCAAGCGGGGCTCAACATCAACCCCGCGTGGGCGCCCGACTCCCGGTCGATCGCCTACGTGAGCGACCGCACGGGGATCCAGAATCTGTTCCTGTACGACCTCGCCACACGCGAGCACTATCAGCTCACGCACGTCGTCGGGGGCGTGCTCGCCCTCACGGGGGTGAGCCCGGCGATCACCTGGGCGCGCGGGACCGACCGCCTCGCCTTCACGTACTACGAGAGCGGCGACTACGCGGTGTGGGCGGTGGACAAGCCGCGCCTCCTCGCGCGCGAGCCGTTCCGCGCCGCGCCCGCGGCGCAGATCGCGCAGCACCAGCCCCCCGCCGACCGCACCACGACCGCGACGACCACCGGCACCGCGACCGATACCACGTCGACCGGCGAGGCGACCGCCGCGCCCGCCTCGGGTGACAGCGCGAGCACCGCGGCGCCGGGGAGCGGATCGTTCTACCGGACCGCGGCCGGGTTCCGCCCATCGAGCGAGCCGCCGGGCTCCGAGGAGGCGGCCGCCGCGCAGGCGCCGCTGAGCGTGGCCGCGCTCCTCGACAGCGGAGAGCTCGCGCTCCCCGACACTACACGCTTCAAGAAGTACGCGTACCACATTCGCTTCTCCCCCGACTACGTCGCGCGCCCCACCGTCGGGTACGCGCGCGACAACTTCGGGAACGGCGTCTTCGGCGGGACCGCGATCGTGCTGAGCGACATGGTCGGGAACAACCAGCTCGCCTTCGCCGGCGCGATCAACGGACGGATCAGCGAAGCGCAGGTGTTCGCCGGGTACACGAACCTCTCGCGCCGTTTCCAGTACACGACCGGGATCTTCCAGGCGCCGTACTACTTCGGCAACGGGTACTCGCTCATCCCGACCAACGACGGCAAGTATACCGAGACCCAGGTCATCACGCGCTACATCCAGCGCGAGGCGTACGGGACCGCGATCTACCCGTTCAACCGGTTCCGGCGCGCGGAGGTGGGGCTCAACTACGTCAACCTCGAGCGCACCGATCTCGTCTTCACGCGCACGCTCGACCAGTCGCTCACGCTGGCGACGCCGTACGACGAGGACCAGCAGAGCTCGCGCACGGTGAACTTCGTGCAGCCCTCGGTCGCGTACGTGTTCGACAACGTGCTCTGGGGGCTCACGGCGCCGATCTACGGGCAGCGCTACCGGTTCCAGGTCACCCCCACGGTGGGGAACTACCGGTGGATGGGGTACCTCGCCGACTACCGGCGCTACGACCCGATCCTGTTCAACTACCTCACCGTGGCCACGCGCGTGACGGCGGACGTGTCGGTCGGGCGGGACGCGGACACGCTGCGGAAGTACCTCGGCTACAGCGACATCCTCCCGGGGTACGAGCGGAACACGTTCATCTCGAACGAGCAGAACTGCACCGACACCTCGCCGTCGGGGCTCTGGCGCTGCTCCCCGCTGCTCGGGAGCCGGCTGGTGTACGCGGGGGCGGAGCTCCGCTTCCCCCTCCTCCGCGGCGGCACGATCGGCGGGGTGATCCCGCTCCCGCCGATCGAGGGGGCGATCTTCTACGACGTGGGCGCGGCGTGGTTCACCGGGCAACGGATGGTGTGGCACCGCATGCGCGTCACCGACCCCGCGAACGTCCGCGGGCTCCTGACGAGCCACGGCTACAGCCTCCGCGTGAACCTGTTCAACTACGTGATCCTCCGCTGGGACTACGCCATCCCCAGCGAGGCGCCGAACAAGCACGGGTACTGGCAGTTCTCGCTCTACCCGCCGTTCTGAGACCGGGACCGTTGGGGGAACGGGGGGGGAA
>JADGGM010000482.1 GCA_019689955.1 Gemmatimonadaceae bacterium | reverse complement strand
GTCCGGAGCTCGGCATGCGGGAGGTGGCCGGCGAGCGCGGGGAGGACGAGCGTGCGCACGCGCTCCTCGTACCAGGCGAGGGGGTGCGGGGGCGTGTCAGCGCCGCGCGGGGCGTTCCGCCAGGCGGCGAAGAGGGAGACGGTGTCCCCCGCGGCGCGGAGGCGCGGGTCCGCGGGCGCGGGGAGGGCGCGGAGCGCGGCGGTGACGGAGTCGGCGAAGTTGGCGCTGTCGCGCCGCCAGGCGCTGACGAAGAAGCGGATCGCGGCGAGGCGGGCGTCGTCCACGCTGTCGCGCGCGGCGAAGCGGTAGCTCGCGAGGACGCGCGGGACTTCGGCGGCGGTGGCGTGGTGGGTGAGCGATTCGATCGAGAGGGCGCGGACGTACGGGTCCCAGTCGTGGAGGCCGACGTACATGAGCTCGCGGCGCCATGGGTGGTGCTCCGCGGTGTCGGCGTGGGGCGCCATGGCGGCGTAGGCGGCCTCGCGGACGCGAGGGTCGGGGTCGCGCACGGCGGGGAGGGAGACTTCGCGCATCCGCTCCATGGACGTGGCCGCGGCACCGGCCTCGGCCACGGCCGCGCGGTAGCGCCAGTCGCCGACGTGGCTCCAGCTATCCGGGTCCTCGAACTCCGCGGCGGGGAGGACGACGTCGACGTGCATGGCGGAGGCGAGGATCGCGGCGCGGTACGCGAAGCTCGTGTCGGCGTTCCACGCCTGCATCCACGTGGCGCGCGTGGCGTCGAGCACACGACCGAGGTTCCGCGCGGCCTCGACGCGGACGTTGGCGTCGGAGTCGCGGATGGCGGCGAGGACGGGGGCGCGAGCGTCGGCGCCGTACGTGGCGAGCGCGCGAACGGCGTTGACGCGCACGTGGGGGGCGGGATCGTGCGCGAGCTGCACGAGCGCGGGGCGCGCCTGGGCGGCGAGCGAATCGCCGGCAGCCGCTGCGGAGAGGGCGCGCGCGACCTGTGCGCGGACGAGGGCGCTGGTATCGCCGGCGATGGGGAGGAGCGTGCGCACGCCGGCCGGCGCGTACGACCGCGCGAACACGTACGCGGCGCGCCACCGTACCTCGGGGCTCGGGTCCACGAGGAGCGGCGTGACGGCGGCCGCGGGGACGGGGCGGAGCTTCGCCGCGGCGAGGAGGAGCGCGCCGCGCACGGGGACGGGGCGTGCGCCATTGCTCAGCGCCTGGAGCACGGCGTCGCGCGCGGGCGCGCCGATCTCGCCAAGCGACCACGCGGCAGCGGCCGCGACGCCCGGCGGCGCGTCGAGCGCGTGCGCGAGCGCGAGGACGGACGCGGTGTCGTGCAGGAGGCCGAGCGCGAACGCGGCGTTCGCGGCGACGGCGGTGTCGCGATCCGCGAGGAGCGCGCGCAGGTCGGCGGCCATCGCCGTGCCGTGGACCTGGCCGATGGCGAGCGCCGCCGCGGCGCGCTCGGCCGACGACCGGGCGCGGAGCTCCGCGCGCACGAACGCCGTGTCGAGGCGGCGCGCGTCGGCCATCTGGAGAAGGCGCGCGTACGCGGCGACGTCGATCGCATTGCGCTCGCCGCGCGGCGCGGGGCCGCGCGAGGCGCAGCCCAGCGCGAGGGCGCCGAGGGCAACGGCGGAGAGCGCGCTACGCCGAGAGGCGCGCATGGCGCTCCAGCAGATCGCGCACGTGGCGCGGGAGCGCGACCACGCGCTTCGCGGCGTCGAGCGAGACGAGCACCGTGCGCCCCGTGGCAAGGCGGGTGCCCGTGTCGGCGTTGCTGATCACGTACTCGAACGTCATGGTGCGCGACCCGAGCTCGGTAAGCGTGGTCTCCACGCGGACGAGATCGTCGTAGCGGGCCGGCGCCTTGTAGCGCACGCTCGCCTCGGCGACCGCGAGGGTGATCCCCGCCTCCTCTTCCATCTGGCGGTACGTCATCCCACTCGATCGAATGTAATCGGTCCGGCCGATCTCGCACCACACGAGGTAGTGCGCGTAGTACGCGACGCCCATCTGATCCGTTTCGGCGTACCGGACGCGGAGCTCCACGGAAGTCGTGCGCAGTTGCGACATGGTCGGCGAAATTGCCCGTTCCCGGATGGTTTGTAAAGGGCGCGGCGATCCACTAGAATGGTCGCATGCTCGCCGCGCCGTGCTACATCTTCTCCGACGCGCACCTCGGCGCGGCCCCGTCCGCGCTCGACCGGGACGTGGTCGCGTTCCTCCGGCACCTCCCCGGGCGCGCGGGATCGCTGCTCATCAACGGCGACCTCTTCGACTTCTGGTTCGAGTGGCGGCGCGTGATGCCGCGCGGCCACTTCCGCGTGCTGAGCGCGCTCGCCGATCTGCGCGACGCCGGGCTCCCGGTGCTCATGATCGGCGGGAACCACGACTGCTGGGGGGGCGAGGTGCTCACGCGCGACGTGGGGATCGATTTCCGCCTCGGGGCGTGGAGCGGTCCGCTCGGCGGGTGGCGGGCCTACGTGGAGCACGGCGACGGGCTGCGCGAGGAAGAGGACCGCGCCTACCGCCGGCTCCGCACCGTGCTCCGCCACCCGCGCGCGATCCGCGCGTTCCGGTGGCTGCACCCGGATTGGTCGAGCCGGCTCGCCAGCGGGAGCTCGGACGCGAGCCGCGTGCATCGGGCGCGCGACGGGGGCGAAGGGCTCCGGCGCGTGGCGCTGGCGCACCTCGACGCGCACCGCGAGACGGAGCTGGTGGTGTTCGGCCACTCGCACGTCCCCGCGCTCGAGCGCGCCCCCGGGGGCGGCGTGTACGCGAACCCCGGGGCATGGATGGACGCACCGACCTTCCTCGTCGTGCACCCGAACCGCATCGAGCTGCGGCGGTGGACCGGGTCAGCCGAGGGTGACCTTCTCCACGCACTCGATCGTCACGCCGAGGAACTGCTGCCCCTGCCGTAGGAAGTGGCCGGGCGCGTCGGAGGCGACGAAGCGGTGGGCCGGCGCAGCGCCCGCCGGCGCCTCGATCCCCCGCTCGGCGAGCACGCGCTTCGTGGCCGCCGCGGTCTCCTCCGCGCTGTCGATGAGACGCACGTCGCGCCCCACGATCTCGGCCAGGAGCGGCTTGAGGAGCGGGTAGTGCGTGCACCCGAGCACCAGCGTGTCCACGCGCTCCGCGACGAGCGGGTCGAGGTACTCGCGCGCGATGAGGCGCGTGGCCTCACGGTCGAGCCACCCTTCCTCGACGAGCGGGACGAAGAGCGGACAGGCGCGCGCCGTGACCGTGACGTCGGGGGCGATGGCGCGGATCGCGCGCTCGTACGCGCCCGAGGCGATCGTGCCCGCGGTACCGATGACCCCGATGTGCCCCGAGCGCGTGGCCCGCGTGGCCGCGCG
>JADGGM010000481.1 GCA_019689955.1 Gemmatimonadaceae bacterium | reverse complement strand
GCCAGGGGTTTATTAGCGGCCGGGGGGGGGGGGGCCGCGCGCGCGCCGGGCGGGGCCGGCCGCGCGGCGCTCGGCGCGACGATCTCCACCGCCACGCTCGTCGCGCCGAGCGGGCGCAGCGCGGCCCCGATGCTCGCCTCGAGCTTCGACGGGATCGTGGGATCGTCCGTGTGGAGCGCGAGGCGCACCTTCACGCGGCCGTCGCACACGCTCACGTGGTCCACCATCCCGAACGAAACGAGGTCGCGCGTGAGACCGGGGTATCGGACCTCGCCGAGCGCGGCGCGGACGCGGTCCGCCGTCAGCTCGCTCGGCGCGGAGCGCTGGAGATCGTCGGTCATGCCCGAACGATCGCCCGCGCGCCCCGCGCGCGATGTGACGGATGTCGCGCGCGGTCAGCGCCGCGTGGCCTTCGGCCCCTCGCTCGCCGGGAGGTACGCGCGCAGCCGGTCCACGTCGGGGATGAGGACCCGGTCGCGCCCCAGCGGCTGGATCAGCCCCTTCCGCCGGAGCTGCTTGAGCGCCCGCGACACCGACTCGCGCGCCGCGCCGATCTCGAGCGCGAGCTCCTCCTGGGTCCGGTCCAGCGTCAGCTCGACCCCCGCTTCCGTCGTGCGCCCCGCGCGGTCCGCGTAGCCGACGAAGAGGAGCGCGAGGCGCGCGGCCACATCGCGGAAGGCGAGCGTCTCCGTGACGTGGACCAGGTGCCGCAGCCGCCGCCCGAGCGCGCGGATGATGGCGTGCGCGATGTCGGGGTGCGTGCGGTAGAGGTGCTCGAAGTCGGCGCGCGGAAGGAAGACCAGCCGTGTCTCCTCGATCGTCACCGCCGAGGCAGGGTAGGGGCCGCCGTCGAACAGCGGCAGCTCGGCCACCGTGCGCCCCGGCCCCTCGATGTGCAGCACCTGCTCCTTCCCCTCGGGGCTCGTCCGGAAGATCCGCACCCGCCCCGACTCGACGATGTAGAGCCCGCGGCACTCCTCCCCGGTCGTGAAGAGGACGTGTCCGGCACGCACGGTGCGCGCCACGCACCGCTCGGCCAGGCGCGCGAGCGCCGCGTCGTCCAGCTCGCTGAAGAGCGGGATCTGGCGGAGGAGGGGAACGAGCGACATGTGCTTCAAGTAATCCCTTTCGCGTCCGTCCTGCCAGCCCGCCCGCGGCTACACCGCAACGCCGTGTGACAACCGTCACGCGCCCCCGCCGTCACCGCCGGCAGACTTCACCAGTGATGCGCGGCCCATCGCCCTCTCTCCGGACCGCGCGCGACCCTTACCTGGAGCGAGGCTTAGCGGCGCATGCCGGACAGCGACGCACGACTGGACGCCCTCTGGACCGCCCTGGCGACGGTGATCGACCCGGAGATCGGGCTGGACATCGTGACCCTCGGGCTCGTATATGGACTCGAGATCCGCGACGACGTCGCCTGGATCACGCACACACTCACCACGCCCGGCTGCCCGATGGAGCGCATCATCACCGAGGGGATCCGCCGCGCGGCCATGTCGGTCGAGGGGATCGCCGGGGTGGAGACGCGCCTGGTCTGGGACCCTCGATGGCATTCCGGGATGATCGCCCCCGGCGCCTGGTCACGCTGACGACGGATGCCCCCACTGTACTACCTGAACGTCACCATCCACGTGCTGGCCGCGATGCTGTGGCTCGGCGGGATGTTCTTCCTCGCGCTCGTGGGCGCGCCGGTGCTCCGCTCGGTCGAGCCCCCGGCGCTCCGCCAGCAGCTCTTCCAGCAGCTCGGGCTCCGCTTCCGCGCGGCCGGGTGGTGGGCGATCGGCACGCTCATCGTCACGGGGACGATCAACCTGTACTATCGCGGGTGGCTGCACTGGGACGGCGTCCTCGGCGCGGCGGCGTTCTGGCGGACCGGCGTGGGGCACGCGCTCGCGTGGAAGCTCGCCGCGGTCGCCGCGATGGTGACGGTGAGCGCGGTCCACGACTTCGTCCTCGGGCCGCGCGCGGGGCGGTTGAGGCCCGGCACGCCGGAGGCGATCGCCTACCGGCAGCGCGCGGCGCGCCTCGCCCGCCTCAACGGGCTCCTGGGCGTCGTGCTCGTCGTCGCGGCGGTCCGGCTCGCGCGGGGCGGGTGACCGGGCGCTATGTTCTCGCATGTGGGATCGCCGAACACATGTGGGATCGCCGAACAACGGAACAGCGGGGGTGAGGCTCACATGATCAAGCTGAAGCGTGCCTACGAGCCGGCCGCGCGTGAGGACGGCCGGCGCTTTCTGGTGGAGCGGCTCTGGCCGCGCGGGGTGAAGAAGGAGGCGCTCCCGCTCGACGCGTGGCTCAAGGACGTCGCGCCGAGCCCCGCGCTGCGGCAGTGGTTCGGGCACGACCCGGCCAAGTGGGGGGAGTTCCGGCGCCGGTACTTCGCCGAGCTGCGCGAGCACCAGGACGCACTGGCGCCGCTGCGCGCGGCGGCGCGCAAGGGGACCGTCACCCTCGTCTACAGCGCCCGCGACGAGGAGCACAACGCGGCGGTGGCGCTGAAGGAGTATCTCGCGCGGAGCGAGTGATTGCCTGGGTCGGCTACTCCGTCGAGCGTGGCGCGAGGAGCGCTAGGATTTCTCCGGCGGACCGGGACGTCACAGGTGCCCCCTTGAAGTCCTTCTCGTTGCGCGTCACCAAATAGTCGGCGCCGATTCGTAGCGCAGCCGCGACCTGGACGGCATCCTCGTAGTCACGGAGGCGGAGCGCCAGGGCACGCTGGAAGTCCGCGCTCTCGAGCGGCACAACATCGAGTACGGCGAGGAGATCGCTCACCGCGGTCGCAGCGGTCGAGCGGTCTCGCTCGCGCTCGACGATGTAGTGGACCGTCGTGACTGCGTGGCTGGCGACATATCCTCTGGCGCGTTCTCGCGCGACGACATCGAAGAGCAGCGCCGCGTCCTCAGCCCACGGGCGCCGCGCCAGGACGACATCCAAGATTACGTTGGTGTCGATGAGGAGCTTAGTCTGAGAGACTGAACGGGAGATCACCGTGCGTGCCGTGGGAGGATGGATACACGCGTCGAAGCGACGGCTCAGCGACCGCCGTACTTTTTGTGCAGATGCTCTCGATATGCTTCCCGGTCCGACTTGCCGCCCTTGGCGACACCCAGGAGCCGACGAACAACCGGAGAGAGCTCGTGTGCCGCAACCGGCTCTAGTGGCAGCGAGCGCAAAAAGTCGCTGACCAGTCGGGATAGGTTCGTGCCGTGGATCTTGCTGTAGCGCTCCCCCCGTTCGATGACCTCTGGTTCGAGCGACAAGTTCTTCGGGATCCGACTCATGGCAGCTCCAGGGGAATCATTTATGCGCATAAATCACAAATAAATATGCGCA
>JADGGM010000480.1 GCA_019689955.1 Gemmatimonadaceae bacterium | reverse complement strand
AGCCCATACCCCGCCCGCGCGCGCAGCGGTGCGGGGATGGCCTCGAGGATCGCGGCGATCTCCTCCGGCGTGCGCCCGATGGTGAGCCCGGCGCCGGCGGTGTTCTCGACGAGGAGGCGGGTGGCCCCATCGACGGCCTCGAGCGCGCGGGTCATCGCCCGCGCGACGCGCTCGATGGCGGCTTCGCGGTCCCCTCCGGTCGCGGCGCCGGGGTGAAAGCAGACGGCGCCGAGCCCGAGCGCGGTGGAGCGCTCCAGCTCCTTGGTGAGCCCCGCGCTCGCGCGCGCCCACTTCTCGTCGTCCGCGGTGGCGGTGTTGAGCACGTACGCCGCGTGCGCGACCACGTTGCACGGATCGATCCCCGCCTCGGCGAGTGCGGCGCGGAACCGCATCACGCGCTCGGGGCGCACGGAGGCTTTGTCGCCGTAGTACTTCGGGATCGCCGTGAAGATCTGGAGCGCTGTCATCCCGGCGCGCCCGGCGCGCCGGGCGGCCGTGTCGATCCCGCCGGTGTCGATCGTGTGCGCGCCGAGGTGGAGCGAGCGGCTCATGCTGGAGAATAGTCAGGCCCGGCGAGGTGGAAAAGGCGAGGCGGTTGGCCACCCTTTGAGGACGCGGTATCTTTGAGCGTCGCCGGTCGCCGTGCCGGCGTTCGTCGCCCATTGAGAGGAACTGCCATGTCTGCCCCCGCCCGACCGCGCGCCGCGGCCGCTCCGGCCGCTCGCGAGCCTCATACGTCCGATCCCGCGTCCAACACCTTCGCCGGTCCTCTGGTTTCCTCAGCGGCCGGCCTCGCCGGCGTGAACGGCACCCGGCGGGTTCCGCCTCCCGTCAACGAGCCCGTGCGTGCCTACGCGCCGGGCTCCGCGGAGAAGCGGGAGCTGAAGGAGCGGCTCCGGCAGATGGCCGGGGAGCGCATCGAGATCCCGCTCGTGATCGGCGGGGAGGAGATCCGCACCGGGACGACCGCCCAAGCGGTGATGCCGCACGACCATCGCCACGTCCTCGCCGACTGGCACATGGCCGCCCCCGAGCACGTCGCCCGCGCGATCGACGCCGCACGCGAAGCGCACCGCGAATGGGCGAACTGGCCGTGGGAGGACCGGGCCGCCGTCTTCCTCAAGGCCGCGGAGCTCCTCTCCACCACCTGGCGCGCCACGCTCAACGCCGCGACCATGCTCGGCCAGTCGAAGACCGCCTTCCAGGCCGAGATCGACTCCGCGTGCGAGCTGATCGACTTCTGGCGCTTCAACCCCTACTTCGCCCAGGAGCTCTACGACGAGCAGCCGCTGAGCGACCACAGCATGTGGAACCAGCTCGACTACCGGCCGCTCGAGGGGTTCGTCTACGCCATCACCCCGTTCAACTTCACGTCGATCGCGGGAAACCTCCCCACCGCGCCGGCGCTCATGGGGAACACGGTGGTGTGGAAGCCCGCGAGCACGGCGATGCTGAGCGCGTATTACATCATGAAGCTCCTCGAAGAAGCGGGGCTCCCCCCGGGGGTGATCAACTTCGTCCCCGGCGATGCGCCCGCGATCTCCGCGCAGCTCATCGCGCACCGCGACTTCGCGGGGGTGCACTTCACCGGGAGCACGGGCGTCTTCAACGCGCTCTGGGGGCAGATCGGGAGCTCGATCGCCACCTACCGCTCTTACCCGCGCATCGTGGGGGAGACGGGGGGGAAGGACTTCATCGTCGCGCACGCGTCGGCCGACGTCGAGGCGCTGGTGACGGCGATCGTGCGCGGCGGCTACGAGTACCAGGGGCAGAAGTGCTCGGCCGTGAGCCGCGTCTACATCCCCGCCTCCCTCTGGAACGAGGTGCGCGACCGGGTCGTCGCCCAGATCGAGGAGATCCGCGTGGGCGACGTCACCGACTTCCGCAACTTCATGGGCGCGGTGATCGACAAGAAGGCGTTCACCAAGATCAGCGAGTACATCGCCGACGCCAAGCAGAACGCGCGCATCGTGGCCGGCGGCGAGGCGCGCGGCGACGACGGCTACTTCATCCGCCCCACGCTCGTCGAGACGCGCGATCCGGGGTACCGCCTGCTGTGCGAGGAGATCTTCGGTCCGGTGGTCACGGCGTACGTGTACCCCGATGCGCAGTTCGCGGAGACGCTCGCCCTGGTGGACCGCACCTCCCCGTACGCGCTCACCGGGTCGATCTTCGCCCGTGACCGCGCGGCCGTGCGCCAGGCGACGATGGCGCTGCGCCACGCGGCGGGGAACTTCTACATCAACGACAAGCCCACGGGGGCCGTCGTGGGACAGCAGCCGTTCGGCGGCGCGCGCGCCTCGGGGACCAACGACAAGGCGGGGTCCAAGCTCAACCTCACGCGCTGGGTGAGCGCGCGCGCGATCAAGGAGACGTTCAGCCCGCCGCGGCGCTACACGTACCCGTTCATGGGGGAGGAGTAGGCGAACGCCCCGACGCCTGGAGCCCACGCCACGCATCCACCATGAAACATCGCTTCATCACCGCCGACGTCTTCACCGATCACGTTTTCGGCGGCAATCCGCTGGCCGTCTTCCCCGACGCGCGCGCGATCCCGGAGGGGGCGCTGCAGAGCATCGCGCGCGAGCTGAACCTGTCGGAGACGGTGTTCGTCTACCCTCCGGAGAACGCCGCGCACGCGCGGCGAGTCCGCATCTTCACCCCGGCGGCGGAGCTCCCCTTCGCGGGGCATCCGACGATCGGGACCGCGCACGTGCTCGCCGCGCTCGGCGAGATCCCGCTCCGCGGTGCGGAGACGCGCATCGTGCTCGAGGAAGGGGTCGGGCCCGTGCCGGTGCTCATCCGCGCGAACGGCGGCGCGCCGAGCTTCGCGCAGCTCACCGTCGCGAAGCTCCCCGAGGTCGGCCCGCCCCCGCCGGGGCGCTCGATCCTCGCCGACATCCTCTCCCTCGAGCCCGCCGACATCCTGGGCGGGATGGTGGCGCCGCAGGCGCTCTCGTGCGGCGTCCCGTTTCTCATCGTGCCGCTCCGCGACCGCGATGCCGTCCGCCGCGCGCGCGTGCGCCTCGACCACTGGGAATCGTCGCTCAAGGCCTACTGGGCGCCCGACATCATGGTCTTCTCCCGCGACCCCGAGGGGGAAGGGGCGGACGTGCGCGCGCGCGTCTTCGTCCCCGGGCAGAACATCACCGAGGACCCGGCCACGGGCTCGGCGGCTTCGGTGCTCGGCGGCTACCTCGCCGCGCGCGACCCGTCGGCCGACGGCACGCTGCGCTGGGTCATGGAGCAGGGGGTCGAGATGGGGCGGCCGAGCCGGCTCGAGATCGAGGTCGACAAAGCGGCCGGCGAGGTGACCGCCGTGCGCGTGGGGGGGGAATCGGT
>JADGGM010000479.1 GCA_019689955.1 Gemmatimonadaceae bacterium | reverse complement strand
GCGGGCGGCGGCGGTCGCGCCGCGGGTGAGGAGGACGAAGGTCCGCGGCGCACCGGCCAGGGCGTGCGGCGCGAAGATCACGAAGAAGTTGGGCTCGAACCGCGCCCACGTCACTTCGCGGAGGCTCGTGACCACGGTCGGGATGCGCACCCCCTGCACGTCCCACGTGACCGTGTCGCCGAGCTGGACGCCGAGCTCCGTGGCCACGTCGCGCTCCATCGAGATCGGCGCGAGCCCGCCGCTCGTGTCGCGCGCGCTGAACCAGCGCCCGGCGACGAGCTTCTCCGAGGCGATGAGCGTGTCGCGGTAGCTCGACCGGTACTCGCGCCGCAGCGCCCACGACGGGTGCGTCCTGGCCCGTTCCGCCGCGGGCTCCCCATTGATCGCGGCGATGCGCATCGGGACGATCGGGACCTCCTGGAGCACCGGGAAGCCGGCGGCGCGGAGCGTGGAGTCGAGCCCGGGGGCCTGGTCCTGCTGGACGTCGAAGAAGGCGAGGTTGGCCTGCGTGCTCCCGCCGCTCAGGGAGAGCTGGCGCAGCACGCTCCGCTGCACGAGGTAGAGCGTGCCGATGAGGAACGCGCCGAAGCCGAGCGAGAGGAGGACGGCGCGCGTCTGGTTGGCCGGCCGGTACAGGTTGGCCACCCCTTGCCGCACGACGAACGGCCAGTGCTGGCGCAGCACGCGCCGTGCGACGCGCGCGATGACGAGCGCGCTCAGCGTGAGCACCGCGAGCACCGCCCCCACGGCGAGGCTCATGACCGCACCGCGCATCCACCCGCCGCTCCGCAGCACGGCGATGGCCACGACGCTCCCAGCGAGCGCGAGCATCGCGCCGAGCCGCGCGGGGTCGCGCCAGAGCCGGCGCTGCGCGGCCGGGGCGGCGTCGCGTCGCAGCGCCTGGAGGGGCGAGATGCGGCGCACGCGCAGGAGCGGGAGGAGCGCGAACAGCCCCGCCACCCACGCGCCGACGGCGAGCCCGGACGCGATGGCGACGGGCTCCAGGCGCGCCTCGACGTCCACGGGGACGAAATCGCCGAGGACGTGCGGGAGGGCGAGCTGCGCGGCGATCCCGAGCACCACGCCGATGGCGGCGCCGATGAGGCCGAGCGTCACCGCTTCCGCGAGGTAGATGACGAGCACCTGGCGTGAGGTCGCGCCCACGCAGCGCAGCGTGGCGATCGCGTCGATCTTCTCCTCGACGTAGGCATGGATGGCGCTGGCCACGCCGATCCCGCCGAGGAGGAGTGCGACGAGCCCGACGACGCCCAGGAAGCGATCGAGCTGATCGATCCCCTCGGTGAGCGAGCGTTCGGTGTCGTCCACGGTGCGGGCGCGCACGTGCGCGGCGCGGAAGAGGGTGCGGTGCGCGGCGACGAAGGCGGGGAGCGCCGCGGGGTTCGGGACGCGGAGCTGCGTCTCGTACTCCACGCGGCTCCCGAACGTCACGAGGCGGGTCGCCGCCACGTCGCGGTCGGGGATGTAGACGCGCGGGCCGAGCGCCGCGGCGATCCCGACGTCCCCGGGCACGTTGCGGAGCGTCCCGATGATGGTGAAGCGCGCGTAGCCGAGCGCCAGCGTGTCGCCGACGCGCGCGCCGAGCTCGATGAGGAGCGCGGGATCGACGAGCGCGGAGTGCCCCTGTTGCAGGGCGGTCCACCGTCCGGGGGGATCGGTCTCGATCGTTCCGTAGAAGGGGACCCCGGGGCTCACCGCGCGCACCTGCACCAGCCGCGTCCCCGGCTTACCGGGGACGAAGGTCATCGACTGGAAGCTGGTGACGTGTCCCACGGCGGCGCCGGCGCGGCGGAGGGAGTCGATGAGCGAGTCGATGGCCGGGGTGAAGCGCTCGCGCGCGGAGAGCGAGAGGTCGGCGCCGAGGAGGCTTCGCGACTGCTCGTGGACGGAGCGGACGACGTTGGCGGAGTACGAGTCGATCGCTACGAGGGCGGCGACGCCGATCGAGATCGAGGACATGTACACGAGGAGCCGGCGGCGTGCGAGGCGGCTGTCGCGCCAGGCGAGCGCGGCCAGCGTGCGGAGCGACGCGCTCACGCGGCCAGCTCGCTGTCGGCGACCACGGCGCCGTCGCTCAGCCGGATCACGCGCCCCGCGCGCTCGGCGAGCGCCGGGTCGTGCGTCACGAGCACCACGGTGGTGCCGGCCTCGCGGTTGAGCGCCTCGATCAGCTCGATGATCCGCGCGCCGGTGGCGGAGTCGAGGTTGCCGGTGGGCTCGTCGGCGAAGAGGACGCGCGGCGCGTTCGCGAAGGCGCGGGCGAGCGCGACGCGTTGCTGCTCGCCGCCGGAGAGCTGCACCGGATAGTGGTGGCCGCGGTCCGCGAGCCCGACGCGCGCGAGCAGCTCGCGCGCGCGCGCGCCGGCGCGCGGGTCGCCGCGGAGCTCGAGCGGGACCTGGATGTTCTCCAGCGCGGTGAGCGTCGGGATGAGTTGAAAGCTCTGGAACACGAACCCAACTTTCTCCCGCCGCAGCTCGGCCCGCTCGTCCTCGGAGAGTGCGCCGAGGTCGGTGCCGTCGAGGACCACCGTGCCGGTGGTCGGGGTATCCAACCCCGCGAGGAGCCCGAGGAGGGTCGTCTTCCCGCTCCCTGATGGCCCGATGATCGCCACGAAGGCGTGATCGGGGATGGTGAAGGACACATCGCGCAGCACGGTGAGCGTGCGGTCGCCGCTGCGGTACGTCTTCGTCAACTCTCGAGCAACGAGCATGCGAGCAGGATTGAAGTGGATCGCGCTGGCGTTGAGCCTCGCTGCCTGCGGGCGGGGGGAGCGCACGAGCGTGCGCGCCGGCTCCGCCGCGGACGCGGCCTCGGCGCCCCGAGCGGCCGACCCGGCCGCCCGACCGAGGGCGAGCAAGCACACCATCATCTTCATGGGCACGAGCCTCACCGCGGGCTACGGCCTCGCCGATCCGGACCAGGCCTACCCCGCGGTGATCCAACGGAAGATCGACTCCTCGGGTTTAAGCTACGAGGTGGTCAACGCCGGCGTCAGCGGTGAGACGTCGGCCGGCGCGCTCCGTCGGATGAGCTGGCTCATGCGCCAGCCAGTGGACGTCTTCGTCCTCGAGACCGGTGCCAACGACGGACTCCGGGCGCTCGACGTCGACTCGCTGCGCGCCCACATCCAACAGATCATCGATACGGTTCGTGCCACCCACCCCGATGCGCGCCTCGTGCTGGCGGGGATGGAGGCGCCACCCAACTTAGGGGCCAGCTACACCGCGAAGTTCCACGCCATCTACCCCGCGCTCGCCAGAAGGAACGGGGCCGTGCTCATCCCGTTTCTCCTGGCCGGGGTGGCGGGGGTGGACAGCTTGAACC
>JADGGM010000478.1 GCA_019689955.1 Gemmatimonadaceae bacterium | reverse complement strand
TACAGCTCCTCGCGCACCCCCCCGCCCCCGGGCACATCGCCGCGATCCAGCGGATCGACAGCGTCGGGATCCAGATCTGGACGCTCTCCAACGGCGTGCGCGTCATCCTCAAGCCGACGACCTTCGACGCGAATGACGTGCAGGTGACGAGCTACCGCGACGGCGGCACCTCCTATGCGCCCGACAGCATGCTCGTCCCCGCGCTCACGGCGCTCCCCATGGTGAGCCAGAGCGGCCTCGGGCCGTACGATGCCGCCGCGCTCAAGAAGCGCCTCGCCGGCACCTCGGTCGCGGGGGGCGGGATGATCGGGCCGTTCGGCGAGGGGCTCTGGGGGCGCAGCGCGCCCAAGGACCTCACGACGCTCTTTCAGCTCCTCTATCTCCAGTTCACCGCGCCGCGGCTCGACTCGAGCGTGTTCGAACAGTACGCGGCCACGCTGCGCGATGCAGTCGCGCACCGCGCCGTGAGCCCGGAAGCGGCGTTCAGCGACACGCTCGACGTCGTGCTCGCCGACCACTCCCCCCGCGTGCGCCTGCTCGACGACGCGTACCTCCGCGAGCTCGATCGCGCGAAGTCGCTCGCGTTCTTCAAGCAGCGCTTCGCCGATGCAACGGGGTTCACCTTCGTGATCGTCGGCGCCTTCATGGTCGACTCGATCAAGCCGCTGGTCGAGCGCTACCTCGGCGGGCTCCCGGCCGCGGGGGCGCGGAGCACGTGGCGCGACACGGGGCTCCGCCGCCCGGACGGGATCGTGACGCGCGTGGTGCGGAAGGGGAAGGAGCCGAAGAGCGCGGTCACGCTCGTCTTCCTCGGCCCCGCCGACCGCTCGCGCCGGGAGCGCGCCGTGCTCACGGCGCTCGGCGAGGTCTTGCGGCGGCGGCTCTGGGAGCGGCTGCGCCAGGAGCTCGGCGGCGTGTACGGCGTTTCGGTGACCACGCAGGAGGAGGTCGTCCCCACCGCCACCTCGCTCGTCACGGTGAGCTTCGGCGCCGATCCCGCGCGCCTGGCGGAGCTGACGCACGAAGTGTTTGCCACGATCACTCACCTGCGCCGCGCCGGCCCCACCGCGGCCGAGCTGGCGACGTACAAGGCGGAGTACCGCCGCGCGCGCGAGTCCGACGTGCGGAGCAACGCGTTCTGGATCGAGGCCATCGCCCTGTACGACCAGCGCGGCTGGCCCCTCGCTGACGTACCGACGGCGGACCGCCTCGTGGAGTCGATCACCATCGCCGACCTCGCCGCCGCCGCGCGCCGGTACCTCGACCTGTCACACTACGTGCAGGTCTCCCTCCTCCCGGAAACACCCGCCTCCTGACGCGCCGGGGCGCGCGCGGGGCGCCCCGTCAGCGGGCCGTCATCTGACCCCGCGGCGCCCGGCCGCGCGCCGCGCACTTAGGTGCTGCACCGCGCTCGTTGCTCTTACGATCAGGAGCGGACTCCGCTCTGGCGTCCTCGCCGCAACTATACTTCGGAACCTATCGAGCGTGCCCCCCCGCCCGCCTGCTCGCCGGTGGGCGCTGCGCCATCTGCGTGCACCGGCCCCTTTCCGCATGGCCATCCCGTACCCGGTGTCATCGGACGATGAATTGGTCCGGCGCATCCGCGCCGGCGACGAGGGTGCGTTCGATCGCCTCGTGCGCGAGCACTATACCGCGTTGTGCGTCTTCGCGGCGCGCATGCTCGACTCGCACGCCGCCGCGGAGGAGGTGGTGCAGGACGTCCTGCTCCGCGTGTGGGAGCAGCGCGACCGTTGGGAGGTGCGCGGGAAGATCAGCTCGTACCTCTACGCGTCCGTGCGCAACGGCGCGCTCAACGTCGCGCGCCGCGAACGGCTCCTCCACCGCTGGCAACAGACGGTGCTGCGCGACGGCGACCTCGCCGAGCTCACCTCCACCCCGCCCGACGCGGATGAGGAGGTGCAGGAAGCCGAGCTCGCGGCCGCGGTGGACCGCGCGGTGCAGGAGCTCCCGCCGCGATGTCGCGAGGTGTTCATCCTCCGGCGCCGGCACCACCTGAGCTGCGTGGAGATCGCGCGCATCATGCAGATCACCCCGAAGACGGTGGAGATCCAGGTCGGGATCGCGCTCAAGGCGTTGCGGCGGAAGCTGGCGCACCTGCTCTGACCGCGTGGTCCCGGGAGCACGCGCGGGCGCGTGGCCGGTCGCGTTCCGAGCCCCCCTCCCCCGTTTAGGTGCTGGCCCACTCGTTACGTGTGATACAAGCATGACCGGAGATGACTTCTCCTTCGACGGATCGATCGCGGGGCATGCCGAGCGCGAGATGGATTGGAGCGCGCTCGACGCGTATCTGAGCGGGCGGTCGAGCCCGGAAGAGGTCCAGCAGATCGAGCAGTGGGCCGCGCAGGACCCCGCACGCGCCGAGCTGCTCGCCGCGGTGCGACGGATCTGGGACGCCGCCGCGGTCTCGATGGAGCCGTTCGACGCGGAGGCGGCGGTACGTCGGCTGCGTGCCGCGCGGACGCGGACGCGCGCCGGCCTGGTCCCCGCGCGCGAGCAGCGCGTGGTGCGCTGGCACCCGAGCGAGGTGTCGACCATCTGGCGCAAGCGGTCGCGGACCGTGCCCGCGGCGATCGCGGCGCTGCTCGTCGTGAGCCTCGGCGTGGCCGGGTGGTGGTGGCGCTCGCACGCGGCGCCGGCCGCCTCGCCGCACACGACGCTCTGGCGCGAGTACGCGACCGCGCGCGGGCAGCGCGCCGAAGTGCTGCTCACCGATGGCACCCGCGTCTGGTTGAGCGTCGACAGCCGTCTGCGCGTCCCCATGGACTACGGGGCCCGCGCGCGCACCGTGCGGCTGGAAGGGGAGGCGTTCTTCGACGTGCAGCACGATGCGCGGCGCCCCTTCCGCGTGCAGGCGTCGGGCGCGGTCGCCGAAGACCTCGGAACGCGGTTCCTCGTGCGCGCCTACCCCGACGACCCGGGCGCCATGGTCGTCGTGGCTGAGGGGAGCGTCGCGCTCGGCCCCGACAGCACCCCCGCGCCGCGCGGCGTCTCGCTCGAACGCGGCGAGCGCGGCGACATCGATCCGTCGGGCTTCGTCACCGTCACCCCCGACGTGGACGTCGACCGCTACCTCGCCTGGCGCCACGGCCGCCTCGAGCTCGAGCACGTCCCGCTCGAGCGCGCGATCCACGACCTCGAGCGGTGGTACGGGATCACCATCACCCTCTCCGACAGCTCGCTCGCGCAGGTCCCCGTCACCGCGCGGCTCGAGAGCGGGTCGGTCGACGATGCGCTCGACGTCCTCGCCCGCACGCTCGGCATTCGCTACGCCCGACACGACATGCAAGTGCGTCTCCTCGCCGGCGGGCCCCCGCGCCCGCCCGCAC
>JADGGM010000477.1 GCA_019689955.1 Gemmatimonadaceae bacterium | reverse complement strand
CCGCTGGGGTCGATGGCCGCCTGGTCGCGCTCTGCTTGGCGATCTCCCGCCACACGGCAGAGGCGTGATCCAGATCCGCCGCCATCGCGCGCGCCGCCTGCTCCAGCTCGTCGGCGGTCACGCCGTGGTGCCGGAGCACCACGGTTCGCGCAGAGTCGCGCGCTGTGCTGTCCATGAGCGAGTCGGCCTCGATCCTGCGCAACGCGACCATCGTGGAGACGAACGTCGAGTCCCCCATGACCTTCGTCCCCGCCGGCCGCGGGCAGCCGCTCAGCACGGCGACGAGCACCGGCGCGGCAAGGGTGAGCGAGAGCTTCGGCATGCGAGTAAAAAGGCGAGTCCGCGACGTTGCCGGAAGGGGGAGGAGAAGGGGGACGGGGTACGTCAGCGCTCTCCCCATTGCCATCGCCCGACCGCGTCGGACACATTGGCAGGTGTGGATGCCTCTCGGTTCTCCACTGGCGCCACGCTGTCCGCTTCGCCGAGCACGCGCGAGCGCGGTGTGCCGATTTGGCCGATGTGCGGGGCACCGCCCTTGCATGGGCACTTGGGCGACGTGATTGCGTTTGCAATGCAAGGGCTTAGGCTGCACTTCATAATGTACTTTATTACGCAGGTTTTCCGATGATCAATCCCGATCGGCTCACGGTGAAGGCGGGCGAGGCGCTCAACGAGGCGTTGGGGATCGCGCGGCGCAACGGCAACCCGCTGGTCTACGACACGCACCTCCTCCTCGCGCTCCTCGATCAGGATGAGGGGATCGTCACCCCGCTGCTGCACAAGGTCGGGGTGAACGTGACGGAGCTCCGGACCCGCGTGGCGCGGGAGCTCGAGCGCGCGCCGCGGCAGAGCAACGCGCAGCCGTCGGTGAGCCGGGAGCTGAATCAGGTCTTCGACCAGGCGGACCAGGAGGCGCGGGCGCTCAAGGATGAGTACGTCTCCACCGAGCACCTCCTCCTTGCCCTGGCCACCGTGCGCGGGATCGACAGCCGCGAGATCCTCGACGGGCTCGGCGCGAACCGTGACGCGCTCCTCGACGCCCTCCAGGCTGTGCGCGGCGCGCACCGCGTCACCGACCAGACCCCCGAGACCCAGTACCAGGCGCTCCAGCGCTTCACCCGCGACCTCACCGACGCCGCCCGTCAGGGGAAGCTCGACCCCGTGATCGGGCGTGACGAGGAGATCCGCCGGGTGATCCAGGTCCTCTCGCGCCGCACCAAGAACAACCCCGTCCTCATTGGCGAGCCCGGGGTCGGGAAGACCGCGATCGTGGAAGGGCTGGCGCAGCGCATCGTGAACGGCGACGTCCCCGAGGGGCTCAAGAACAAGCGCCTCGTGGCGCTCGACCTGGGCGCGCTCATCGCCGGGGCCAAGTACCGCGGCGAGTTCGAGGAGCGGCTGAAGGCCGTGCTCAAGGAGATCACCGCGGCCGAGGGGCAGTTCATCGTCTTCATCGACGAGCTGCACACCCTGGTCGGCGCCGGCGCGGCCGAGGGGGCGATGGACGCCGGGAACATGCTCAAGCCCCTGCTCGCCCGCGGCGAGCTCCGGGTGGTGGGCGCCACCACGCTCGACGAGTACCGCAAGCACGTGGAGAAGGACGCCGCGCTCGAGCGGCGTTTCCAGCCCGTGTACGTCGGGGAGCCGACCGTGGAGGACACGATCGCCATCCTGCGCGGGCTCAAGGAGCGGTACGAGGCGCACCACGGCGTGCGGATCACTGACAGCGCCGTCGTCGCCGCGGCGACGCTCTCCAACCGGTACATCGGCGACCGCTTCCTCCCCGACAAGGCGATCGACCTGATCGACGAGGCCGCCTCGCGGCTCCGCATCGAGATCGACTCGCTTCCGCAGGAGATCGATGAGGTGGAGCGCCGGATCATGCAGCTCGAGATCGAGCGGCAGGCGCTCCAGAAGGAGACCGACCCGGCGGCGGTGGAGCGTCGCACGGCGTTGGAGCGCGAGCTGGCCGAGCTCAAGGAGCGGGCCTCGGCCATGAAGGCGCAGTGGCAGACGGAGAAGGAGACGCTGGGGAAGGTCGGGGCGATCAAGCAGCAGATCGACCAGGCGCGGATCGAGGCCGAGCAGGCGCAGCGCCAAGGGGACCTGGGGCGCGCGGCGGAGATCACCTATGGCCGGATCCCGGCGTTGCAGCAGCAGATGGTCGAGGCCGAGCGGCAGCTCGCCGCCAAGCAGGCCGGCCAGCCGCAGTTCCTGAAGGAGGTCGTGGACGCCGACGACGTCGCCGAGATCGTCGCCCGGTGGACCGGGATCCCGGTGAGCCGGATGATGGAGAGCGAGCGCCAGCGGCTGACGCACCTCGAGGAGGAGCTGTCGAGCCGCGTGGTGGGGCAGGCGGACGCGTTGCGGGCGGTATCGGACGCGGTGCGGCGGTCGCGGGCGGGGTTGCAGGACCCCAACCGGCCGATCGGGTCATTCCTCTTCCTCGGCCCCACGGGGGTCGGGAAGACGGAGACCGCGCGCGCGCTCGCCGAGTTCCTGTTCGACTCGGAGCAGGCGATGGTGCGGATCGACATGTCCGAGTACATGGAGAAGCACGCCGTGGCGCGGCTCATCGGCGCGCCGCCGGGCTACGTCGGCTACGAGGAGGGCGGGCAGCTCACCGAGGCCGTGCGGCGGCGTCCGTACTCGGTCATCCTGTTCGACGAGATCGAGAAGGCGCACGCCGACGTGTTCAACATCCTGCTGCAGATCCTGGATGACGGTCGGCTGACGGACTCGCAGGGGCGCACGGTGGACTTCCGGAACACCGTGATCATCATGACCTCGAACATCGGGAGCCAGTACATCCTGGAGTACGGGACGCGGGAGTGGGAGACGGCGAAGGCGCGGGTGATGGCGGCGTTGCGGGGGCACTTCAAGCCCGAGTTCCTGAACCGGATCGACGAGATCGTGATCTTCAACCCGCTCACGATGGAGCAGATCGAGCACATCGTGGACCTGCAGCTCGCGCGTCTGCAGAAGCTGCTGGCGGACCGGAAGATCACGTTGGAGGTGCTTCCCGAGGCGAAGCGTGTGCTGGCGCAGGAGGGGTTCGACCCGGTGTACGGCGCGCGTCCGCTCAAGCGGGCGATCCAGCGGCTGGTGCAGAACCCGCTCGCGCTGGCGATTCTCGAGGGGCGGTTCGGCGAGGGGGACCACGTGCAGGTGGCGCGTGCGCCCGACGGCACGCTGGAGCTGCGGCGTGCCGAGCAGCCGGCGGAGGAGCCGGTGGGCGCGGCGAGCGGGGGCGCGCGCTGAGTGCGGCGCGCGGCCGATGAGCGGTGGATGCGCGAGGCGCTCGCGCTCGCGCGGGAGGCGGCGCTCCAGGGGGACGTCCCCGTGGGCGC
>JADGGM010000476.1 GCA_019689955.1 Gemmatimonadaceae bacterium | reverse complement strand
CGGGTGCACCCCGCCCCCCGTCGCGCACCCGAGCACTCCCAACGTCGCCAGCGCTGCCAGCAACGTCGCCTGCACCTGCACTCGCCGCAGCCACGTCATCATGGCGGTACCCTCCAGGTCCTACCGCTGATGTGGGCCGCGCACGTCCCTCTCCTCATCTCCTTGATCGTGCACGTGCGCCGAAAAGTTCCACGGGGCTCGTCCGTGGACGGCCGACTTGCGCCGAGCGGCGCGGGGGGACAATGTCAATCATTCGTCAAATCCAGGCGTTCGTGCCTTCAGGCCGGCAGACGACGACCCAGCGCCCCCGCTGCCGCGGTCGCTCACGCGGGGCGCCGGGGCCGGACGCGGCCACCGCTCGCCGAACGGACCGCTGCGCCGCCCCACCACCGGCGGCGCGACCGCACCGCCAGAGGAGTGTCGATGAAGATCGGTGTCCCTCGTGAGATCGTCCCCGGGGAGAAGCGCGTCGCGCTCGTCCCCGACGTCGCCGCCCGACTGACCAAAGGAGGACACGAGGTCGTCGTCGAGATGCACGCCGGCGAGCGCGCCGGATTCACCGACGCGGCCTACCAGGCCGCAGGCGCGAAGATCGCCCCCGATGCCACGGCCCTCTACGCGCAGGCGGAGGTCGTCCTCAAGGTCCAGCGCCCGACCTACAACGATGCGCTGGCCCAACATGAGGTCGACCTCATGCGCTCCGGGACCGCCCTCATCGGGTTCCTCCAGCCGCGCAACGACGCGGAGCTCCTCGCGCGACTGGCCGAGCGCGGGGTCACGAGCTTCGCCATGGAGCTCGTCCCGCGCATCACGAGGGCCCAGATGATGGACGCCCTCTCCTCCCAGAGCACGGTCGCCGGCTACAAGGCAGCGCTCCTCGCGGCGAACGCGGTGGGGCGCTTTTTTCCGCTCCTCATGACCGCGGCCGGGACCATCCGCCCGGCGCGCGTGCTCGTCATCGGCGCGGGCGTGGCCGGGCTCCAGGCCATCGCCACGGCACGCCGGCTGGGCGCGGTGGTCGAGGCGTTCGACACGCGGCCGGTCGTCAAGGAGCAGGTGCAGAGCCTCGGCGCGTCCTTCGTCGAGCTCGAGGTCTCGGCCGACGAGGCGCAGGACGCCGGCGGGTACGCCAAGGAGCTGGCCGAAGAGCACATCCGACGCGAGAAGGCCCTCATCCACCAGCACGCCTCGGAGGCGGACGCGGTCATCACGACCGCGCTCGTCCCCGGCCGCCGCGCGCCGGTGCTCATCACCGCCGACACGGTGAAGGCGATGAAGCACGGCTCGGCGATCGTCGACCTCGCGGCCGAGCAAGGAGGGAACTGCGAGCTCAGCGTCCCGGGGGAGACGGTGGTGAAGCACGGCGTCACCATCGTTGCGCCGCTGCACCTGCCGAGCGAGCTCGCCTACGACGCGAGCTCCATGTACGCCCGCAACGTCGCCGCGCTCCTCGCCCACCTCGCGCCGCAGGGGACGCTGGCGCTCGACCTCACCGACGAAATCACCCGCGCGACGTGCGTGACCGCGCACGGCGAAGTCCTGCTCGACCGACCCGCCGCCGCCGCGGCCGGCGCCGCGCGCGCCCAGGAGGCCAAGGTATGACCAGAGAGCTGGTGCTCGCGATCTACGTCTTCATCCTCGCGATCTTCACCGGGTACGAGGTGATCTCGCGCGTGCCGTCGATCCTCCACACGCCCCTCATGTCGGGGACGAACGCGATCCACGGGATCGTCCTCCTCGGCGCCATGATCGTCCTCGGATCGGCCGACACGACGCTCCTCCGCGTCCTCGGGTTCATCGCCGTGGTGCTCGGCGCCGCGAACGTGTTCGGCGGGTTCGTGGTCACGGACCGCATGCTCGAGATGTTCAAGAAGAAAGGCGAGGGGACCAAGTGATGCTCGGCACCCGCGAGAGTATCATCGCCGTCTGCTACATCGTCGCCTCGGTCCTGCTCATCCTCGGGCTCAAGCGACTCAGCTCCCCCGCCACCGCGCGCTCCGGCAACTCGCTCGCCGCGATCGGCGTCTTCCTCGCGCTCGCCGCCACGCTCCTCGACCGCGAGATCGTCTCGTACTGGGAGATCGGCGTCGGCGTGGCGATCGGCGCGGCGCTCGGGATCTACGCGGCGCGCCGCGTCCAGATGACGGCCATGCCGCAGATGGTCGGGCTCCTCAACGGGCTCGGCGGCGGGACCGCGGCGCTCGTATCGCTCTCGGAGTTCCTGCGCCTCGCGCGCGAGGGGCCGGTGGGCGCGAGCGAGGCGACGTCGGTGGTGCTCGGCACGGCGATCGGCGCGGTGTCGTTCACGGGGAGCATCATCGCGTTCGCCAAGCTGCAGGAGCTCCTCTCGGGACGCCCGCTCCAGTTCCCGCTGCAGCGCGCGCTGAACGCGCTCCTCTTCCTGGCGATCCTCGCGCTCGGCGCGCTCCTCGTCGTGGGAGGCGGGAACCCGCACTTCCTCTGGGGGATCTTCGGCGTGGCGCTCGCGCTCGGGGCGCTGCTCGTGCTCCCCATCGGCGGCGGCGACATGCCGGTGGTGATCTCGACGCTCAACGCGCTCACCGGGATGGCGGCGGCGTTCACCGGGGTGGTGCTCCACAACCAGATGCTCGTCGTGGCGGGAGTGCTCGTGGGGGCGTCGGGGACGCTCCTCACGATCCTCATGGGCCGCGCGATGAACCGCTCACTCGGCAACGTGCTCTTCGGCGCGTTCGGCGCCGAGAGCGCGGCTGGTCCGAGCGCCTCCGCCGGGGGGCCGCCGCGCACGATCCGGCAGACGACGGCGGAGGACACGGCCATCGCCCTCGCCTACGCGCGCAACGTGGTGATCGTCCCCGGCTACGGGCTCGCCGTGGCCGAGGGGCAGCACGCGGTGCGCGAGCTGTCGCAGGAGCTCGAGAAGCGCGGGGTGAACGTGAAGTACGCCATCCACCCCGTCGCCGGCCGCATGCCCGGGCACCTCAATGTCATCCTCTCTGACGCGCAGGTGGAGTACGACGCGCTCGTGGGCGACATCGACGAGGGGAACGCGCTGCTCCAGTCGGCGGACGTGGCGCTCGTCGTCGGCGCGAACGACACCGTGAACCCCGCCGCGCTCGAGGACCGCACGAGCCCGATCTACGGCATGCCGATCTTCGACGTGCGCAAGGCCAAGTCCACGATCGTGCTCAAGCGCAGCCTCGGCGTGGGGTTCGCGGGGATCGACAACCCGCTCTTCTACCAGCCGAACACCGCGATGCTCCTGGGCGACGCCAAGCAGACGCTCAAGAGCCTCTCGGCGGAGCTCAAGTCGATGAACGGCGCGGGACACGGATAACCCGCAGCGGGACGGCCGTTGCCAGGCGTCGCGCGCGAGGGAGCCATGGCC
>JADGGM010000475.1 GCA_019689955.1 Gemmatimonadaceae bacterium | reverse complement strand
CCGCCCGCGCGGGGGGCCCCCGCGCCCGCGCCGGCGCCCGTGGCCGCGGCCGCACTGGGGCGGTCGATCCCGATCACGAGCATCCGGACCGGAGCGGTGCCCGGGGAGCACGCCCTCGTCTTCGACGCGCCCTTCGAGCAGATTCGTCTGGAGCACGTCGCGCGCGACCGCCGCGTCTTTGCGGAGGGGGCGCTGACGGCGGCACAGTGGCTCGTCGGGCGGCAAGGGATCTTCACCATGCGCGACCTTCTTCTCACCACCGGCACTCGGTCATGACGCTTCCCTCGCGACTCTTCGGCTGTGGCACCGCGCTCGTCACCCCCTTCGCCGCCGACGGGCGCGTGGACGAGCGCGCGCTCCGGGCGCTGGTCGACTGGCAGATCGAGGCCGGGGTGCACTTCCTCGTCCCCTGTGGGTCCACGGGCGAGGCGGCGACGATGACCACGGCCGAGCACCGGCGCGTGGTGGAGATCGTGGTCGAGCAGGCGCGCGGGCGCGTCCCCGTGATGGCCGGCGCCGGCTCGAACGACACCGCGAAGGCGATCGCCCTCTCGCGCGAGATGCGCGCGGCCGGGGCCACGCACCTGCTGCACGTGAGCCCGATGTACAACCGGCCGCCGCAGCGCGGGATCATCGCGCACTTCCGCGCCATCGCCGAGGCGACGGACCTCCCGATCGTGATCTACAACGTCCCCTCCCGCACCGGGAGCAACATCGAGGCGCGCACCACCCTCGCCCTGGCCGAGGTGCCGAACATCCTCGGCGTGAAGGAAGCCTCGGGGAACCTGACGCAGATCATGGAGATCCTGCGCGGGCGGCCGAGCCACTTCGCGGTGCTCTCGGGGGACGACGCGCTCACCCTCCCCGTGATGGCGGCGGGGGGAGACGGGGTGATCTCGGTGATCTCGAACGCCGCGCCGGGGCCGGTGGCGCAGCTCGTGGAGCGGTGCCGCGACGGCGACCTCACCGCCGCGCGCGCGTTGAACGATCGGCTGGCGCCGCTCGTGCACGCGGCGTTCATCGAGTCGAACCCGATCCCGATCAAGGCGGCGCTCGCGATGATGGGGAAGGTGCAGAACGTGCTCCGCCTCCCCCTCGTGCCGCTGCGGGACGAGCTCGCGGGGGAGCTCCGCGCGAGCCTCGTGGCGGCGGGAGCGCTGTCGTGATCGCCGGCGCGCGCTACCCGGACGTGGCGCTCATCCGCGAGCGCGTGCTGGCGCTCGTCGCCACGCCGCCGGAGGAGCTGCCGATCGATGACGCCGAGCACACCGTCAACGCTCTCCTCGCGGCGCTCGAGCGCGGCGAGGTGCGCGCCGCCGAGCGTGGCGCAGACGGGCGGTGGCGCGCGGTGGCGTGGGTGAAGCAGGGGATCCTGCTCGGCTTCCGCGCCGCGCACGTCGTCGACATGTCGCTCGGCGGCAAGTCGTCGTTCCGGTTCTTCGACAAGCACCTCTTCCCGGCGCAGCACATCCCGCAGTCGCAGGGCGTGCGCATCGTGCCGGGGGGGTCCACCGTGCGGCGCGGCGCGTACGTTGCGAAAGGCGTCGTGTGCATGCCCCCCATGTACATCAACGTGGGCGCGTACGTCGGGGCGGGGACGATGGTCGACTCGCACGCGCTCGTCGGCTCGTGCGCGCAGATCGGCGAGCGCGTGCACCTGAGCGCGGCCGCCCAGATCGGCGGCGTGCTGGAGCCGGTGAACGCCGCGCCGGTGATCGTCGAGGACGACGTGTTCGTGGGGGGGAACTGCGGCGTGTACGAGGGGACGGTGATCCGGCGGCGCGCGGTGCTGGCGTCCGGGGTCATCCTCACACGCGGGACGCCGGTGTTCGACCTGGTGCGGGAGCGCGTGTATCGCGCCCAGGGGGACGATCCGCTGGAGATCCCCGAGGGCGCGGTAGTGGTCCCCGGCGCGCGGCAGGTGTCGAGCGCGTGGGGGGCGGCGCAGGGGCTGTCGCTCCACGCACCGGTGATCGTGAAGTACCGGGACGAAGGAACCAACGCGTCGACCGCGCTGGAGCAGGCGCTGCGCTAGCGTATCGGCGAGATACCAGGGGGGCTCACGTGAAGGTTGCCGGGGTGGTCCGCGTTCCGGGGGACAAGTCGATCTCGCACCGCGCGCTCATGCTCGCCGCGCTCGCCCAGGGGACGTCCCGCGTGCGAGAGATCCTCCCCTCCGCCGACGTGCAGAGCACCGCCGCGGTGCTGCGCGCGCTCGGCGTGCGCATCCCGCCGCTCTCGCCCGACATGACGATCGTGGCCGATGGCCCCGGTGCGCTGCGCGCGCCGACGCAGGACCTCGACTGCGGGAACAGCGGGACGACCACGCGCCTCATGGCCGGGATCGTGGCCGCCCGCCCCTTCGCGGCCCGGTTCGTCGGCGACGCGAGCTTGAGCCGCCGCCCGATGCAGCGCATCGCGCGCCCGCTCGAGGCGATGGGAGCGCGGTTCACCTTCGAGCGTGGGGACGGGCTCCCCATGGTCGTCCACGGAGCGCAGCTCAAGCCGATCCGGTGGACCACCGAGACGGCGAGCGCGCAGGTGAAGAGCGCCATCCTCCTCGCCGGCACCGCCGCGGGCGTCCCGGTGACCGTCACCGAGCCCGCGCGCTCCCGCGACCACACCGAGCGCATGCTCGCCGCGCTCGGGGCCACGGTCGAGGTGCTCGGCACCATGGTGCGGCTGGAGCCGCCCGAGCGCCTCGCCCCGCTCGACATGACCGTCCCCGCGGACCCGTCGTCGGCCGCCTTCATCGCCGCGCTGGCCGTGCTCGCGCGCGACGGCGGCGTGACGCTCCCCGACGTCTGCCTGAACCCCACGCGCATCGGCTTCTTCCGCGCGCTGCAGCACATGGGGGCGCGGCTGGAGATCCAGCCGGGGCCCAAGCAGGGCGGGGAGGACGTGGGGATCATCTTCGCCTGGCCCTCCGACCTCGCGGCGATCACCGTGCGCGCCGGGGACGTCCCCGCGATCATCGACGAGCTCCCGCTCCTCGCGTGCGTGGCGTCGCGGGCGACCGGCGCGACGCACATTCGCGGCGCGGCGGAGCTGCGGGTGAAGGAGAGCGACCGGATCGCCGCGGTCGTGGCCAACCTGCGCGCGCTCGGCGTGGAGGTGGAGGAGCACCCCGACGGGATGACCATCACCGGCTCGGACGCGCCGCTGCGCGGCACCGTGCACACCCACGGGGATCACCGCCTCGCCATGGCGTTCGGCGTCCTCGCCGCGCTCCCGGGGAACGAGATCGAGATCGACGACACCGCGTGCGTGTCCGTGTCGTACCCGGGATTCTGGACCGATCTGCGAGGGGTCATCGTCGCGTGATGGCCGATGCGCCGCGCGATGCTCGCCCCCCCGCGCCGCCGAGCGTGAGCGCGACCC
>JADGGM010000474.1 GCA_019689955.1 Gemmatimonadaceae bacterium | reverse complement strand
CCTCACTTCCCCCGAGGACGTCGAGCGCGTCCTACACCGCCTGTACGATCTCTCGGCGATCGCCTCGTTCGACATCAAGACGACCGCGGCGCCGCACTACCGCCGCGTCGTCCTCCAGCGGCGCCGCGCCGAGCGACGCGCCGGGACGTCCGACGAGGCGCTCGTGCCGCGCACCCGCGGGGTGGGGCGCGGCCGCGGGGTGAACGACGGGAACGGCTTCGTCTTCGTGAGCCACCGTGGGGAGATCTACCCGTCGGGGTTCCTCCCCCTGAGCGCGGGGAACGTCCGCACGCACGACCTCCACGAGGTCTACCGCACCCACGAGATGTTCCGCGCGCTCCGCGACGCGAACCGTCTGCGCGGCAAGTGCGGCGCGTGCGAGTTCCGCCACATCTGCGGCGGTTCGCGCGCTCGCGCGTACGCGATGACGGGAGACTACCTCGAGGCCGATCCGTCCTGCGCGTACGTGCCGCCGGCGTACGCGGAGCAGGTCGCGCGCGGCGAGGCGGACGACGTCGACACCTACTTCGCCCGCCGCGTCGCGGGGTGGGAGCACCTCGCATGATCGGGATCACCACGCTCTACGCGGGGCGCAACACCCCCTCCGACGGGCTGCGCTACGGCCGGCAACGCACGGAAGGGGTCCGCGCGCAGGACATCGTGACGCTCCGCCCTCCTGCTTCGGCGCGAGCACGGCGCCCGGTCGTGGTGTGGAACGTCGGCCGGCGGTGCAACCTGCACTGCGTGCACTGCTACTCCGACTCGGAGAACCGCGTGTATGACGGAGAGCTGACGACCGCCGAAGGGATGGCGCTCATCGACGATCTCGCGGCGTTCGAGATCCCCGTGCTCCTCCTCTCCGGCGGCGAGCCGCTGATGCGCCCGGACCTGTTCACGCTCATTGCCCACGCCCGCGCGCGCGGGGTGCGCGTCACGCTCTCCACGAACGGCACGCTGATCACGCGCGCGGTGGCCGAGCAGTTGCGCGCGCTCGAGGTGAGCTACGTCGGCATCTCGCTCGACGGGATCGGCGCGACGAACGATCGCTTCCGCGGGCACAAGGGCGCGTTCGACAAGGCGATGGCCGGGTTCCGGCACTGCACCGCGGTGGGGCAGCGCGTCGGGCTCCGCATGACGCTCACGCGACGGAACTGCGAGGACCTGGACCAGATCTTCGACTTCATCGAGGCCGAAGGGATCAACCGCGCCTGCTTCTACCACCTCGTCTACAGCGGACGCGGCAACCGGGCCGACGAGCTCCCGCCGGAGGTCGCGCGCGCCGCGGTCGACACCATCCTGCGCCGCGCGAAGGACTTCGCGGATCGCGGGTTGGCCAAGGAGATCTTCACGGTCGACAACCACGCCGATGGCCCGTACCTCTACCTCCGCCTCCTGCGCGAGGACCCGGCGCGCGCCCAGGAGGTGCTGACGCTGCTGCGCTGGAACGGCGGCGGGTTGTACAGCTCCGGCGTCGGGATCGCCGACATCGACTTCCTGGGGAACGTGCATCCGGACCAGTTCTGGATGTCGCACACGCTGGGGAACGTGCGCGAGCGGAAGTTCAGCGAGATCTGGCAGGACCTCTCCGATCCCATCCTCGCCGGGCTGCGCGACCGCGCGCCGCGGCTCACGGGGCGGTGCGGCGCGTGCCAGTGGAAGGACGTCTGCGGCGGCGGCTTCCGCGTCCGCGCGCTGCAGGTGCATGGCGACCCGTGGGCGGAAGACCCCGGCTGCTACCTCACGGACGACGAGTGCGGGCTCACCCCCGGGAGCCGCCTGCGCGAGCCGGTGCTGTAGCGTGGTCGTCGCCGGGATGTCGAGCGCGACGCTCGCGTGGGTGCATCGCGTCGCGGTGTTCGTGCACGTCGCGGGGGTGATCGTCTGGCTCGGCGCGGTGGCGTATCACCTGCTCATCCTCTTCCCCGCCCTGCGCGCCGCGGGGATCGAGCGGCCGGCGTACTACGCCGTGGTCCGCGCGATCAAGCGGCGGCTCCGCGTCGTGATCGGGATCGCCATCGTGGCGATCATCGTCTCGGGGCTCGTGAACGCGGAGCTGCGCGGGCTGCTGAACGGCGCAAACGGCTACGCGCCGCTCGTGCGGCACCTGTTCTACGCGAAGCTGGTCGTCGTCGGCGTGCTCGTCGTCACCTTCCTGACGGCGCTCCCGCTCCTGCAACGCGTGAGCGTCCCCAAGCTGCGCGGGCGTCTCTTCAAGGCCGTGCACGTCGGGGTGCTGCTGCTCGGGCTCTTCGCCGCGGCGGTGGGCGTCATCCTCTCGCGCTGAGCCGCCGCGGGGCGCGGCGCTCAGGGCGACGCGCGGTCGGGGGACGCTCCGGCGGCGGCTTTCGCGTGCGCGGCGATCGTCAGGAGGAAGATCCCGCCGGTCGTGGAGCGCGCGGCGTGGCGGACGCCGGCGTCGAGCGCGAGCAGGGTGCCCGCGCGGAGCGGGTGCGTGGTGCCGCCGACGTCGAAGAGGATCTCACCATCCAGGACGTGGACCGTGATCGGCCCGTCGGCGACGTGCTCGTGCAGCGCACCGCCCGGCTTGAGCCCCACGAGCGTGAGGCGTAGCGGGCCCTCCTTGACCAGCGTTCGCGCGATCCGCGCGGACGCGGTGGCGAGCTCCTCGCGAACGATGCGCATCTCCTCGGCGAGATCGAGCTGGAGCATCGCGCCGGTCAGCGGTCGGTGCACCGGAGTCATCGGTTCCTCCTCCCTGACAGTGCCGGGCTCGCGGCGCGGCCACGAGCCTGGCGCCAACGTAGACCAGAGTCGCGATCAACGCAACCGGCGCGCGCCGCGATGGATCCCCTCAGGCGAGCGCGCCCGGCGCCGCCGCGTGCTCGTCGAGCCCGGAGAGGAGGTGCGTGACGACGTCCGTCGCCGTGTAGCGCGTTCGGCCGGCGAGGAACGCGCCGAGCGATGCCAGGTCGTCGCCGCTCGTCACCAGCGGCGCCTCGACCACGCCACCCGCGCGCCGCTGCGGGTGGCCGATGGTGGCGACGAGCCCGTTGCAGAGGCAGCGCCGCCCCACGGTGTCGGCGATGTCCCCCCCTTTCTTCACGAACGCGTCCACCGGTTCGGCCGGGCAACGGTAGCCGAGCTTCCCGTTCGGCATCCGATACGCCGTCCGCAGCCCGCCGACGTCGCACACGCGCGTTCGCGTGTCGTCCTGGAACCCCGCACCCTCGAGCTCGACGACCTTGAAGGGGTATCCCGTCGGCGACGCGCGCGGGTCCGTGCGAACGCGCACCGCGCCGGCGTTGACCCCCGCGAGCACGCGCGCCTTGAGCTCCGGCGTCATCCCGGACTCATCGCAGTACGCGAAGAGCGTCCCCACCTGCACCCCGGCCGCCCCCGCCGCGAGCGCGCTGCGCAGGCCGC
>JADGGM010000473.1 GCA_019689955.1 Gemmatimonadaceae bacterium | reverse complement strand
GATCCCCACCCCGCCCACCAACTCGGGGTGCGCAGCCTCCACCCGGTCCACGGCGTCGCGGATCACCTTCGCATCGCGCGTGTCCACCCGCCCATCGTGATTCAGATCGCCCATGCGCCCGGACTCGTTGTTGTCGACGTTGTCGACAAACACGTCAGCCGCATCCCCGTACTGATGCCGGCTGTCGCGCGCCCGCCCGCCGCGCCGCCCGACGCCCTGGATGTTGTACTCGGGCGTCCGGAAGCCCGACATGACCGTCATATGCCGTACCATCACGCCGTGGGCGTTCAGATCTTCGATGACGAGCTCGAGCTTGTCAATCAGCCGCTCGCTGAGCACGAGGTACTTGGGCCAGACGTTCACCTGGTCGTGGGTGAGGAAGTCGGCGAGGCGGAAGTGCTCGGAGACGTAGGTGTCCTGGTTCTCGGGGGTGACCTTGATGAACCCCTCGGGAAGTGGCTCGTCGTCCCCCGAGCCGAGACGGCGCCGCTCGTGCGGCCAGAAGCCGAGCCGGTACGCCCCGATCCGCCCGCGCTGCTTGGCCGTGAACGGGAGGAGGGTGATGAGGGAGAGCGCGGGGGTGAAGGCGCTGTCGCCGACGAGGGGGTAGACCCCGGGGGTGTTCAGCGCGGAATCGCCGAACAGCGCCTCGAGCGCGGCGACGGCGAAGGCGGGTTTGTCCTGGGTGACGAACCGGGCGCGGAGCTTTCCGCTGAGCCCGATGATGGAGTCGAGGAAGAGGAGATCGCCGCGGCGGGGGGCGGCGGGCCGGGTCGCCGAGTGGAGCCTGGAAGGCGGTGGCACCGGCCGCGCATCGAGGTTTGCGGTGGTCCCGGCGGCCCCGCCCACGACGACCAGCATCGCCAACACGGCGATGGCGCGAACGCGATGATACGACGACGCGCGCGTGTGAGCGTGGCCCATCAGGTGCCCCCCTGTCAACCAGACCCGGCAACTGGCAGGCAACCCCGCCCCGCCCACGTCGCCTCTTGGCTTTCCGCGCCGGCTCGACGCCGGCGCGCCGTACACGTAAAAGCTCCGCCATCTGGCGGAGGAAGAACTCTCCTACTCTAAAGCTGGACGTACCGCGCACGGTACGGGCAACGAAGCCCGCGGAAACTACCTGACTGACCACCCGGTCAGTATATGAACACCGGCGTGCCGACCGGGACTATGCTGTACAGGTAGTCAATGTCCTCGTCCTGGAGACGCACGCACCCGTGGCTCACCGCCTTCCCGATCGACGCGGGATCGTCCGTCCCGTGCAGCGCGTAGCCATCGCCGAGGTTGAGCCGGTGGGTGCCCAGCGTGCCGATGTATTTCCGCTGGTTCGTCCCGTACGGAGGGACGATCACGTTCCCACCGACGATGATCTCGTGCCCCTCCGCGGCATCGAACGGGACCACGTGGCCGTCCGGGTACTTGCGGACCACATCGTTCCCTTCCACCTCGATGACCGAGCCATCGGGGTACGGGATGGTCTGGCCGCGGGTGAGCTTGAGGAGGCCGAGCCCTTTCTTCTGGGCGATCTCCTGGTAGTGCCAGTCCGGGGGGACCCAGACCGGGTCCGCCTCCTTGCTCTGGACCACCAGGCGGCCGCGCGGGGTGTCGAACTTATACTCGTCGCGCCCGTCGTGCTTGACGAGCGTCTTCCCGCTCCCGACCGCGACGCGGGTGGTGTAGAGCGTCTGGTCCCCCTTCTTGTACCAGAGCCGGCGGTCGGCGATGCTCACGACGATGTACGGCTGGTCCGCGGAAGGGGGCGCGGAGGCGGCGAGGATGCGCTCGAGCGAGTCGGTGGCGACCCCGGCGCGGCGGTTCACCTCGTCGAGGAGCTGCCAGTTGCGGTTGAAGACGATCCGGTTGATGTCGCGGCGGAAGCGCACCTGCGCGGTGGAGTACACGAGCGCCGCGCTTACTCCGGCGATGGTGAGGGTGAGCACGACCAGGATGAACCGGTACTTGAGCCCGTGATCGTCCTCGCGCTCCGGCACGAGACGTAGCCCGGGCGCCGCGGCCCTGGCGGTGCTCCCACCGTTCATCGGTTGCTCGTGCTCCATCGCGCCTCGTCTGTTTCCGGGTGCATGGTCAGTAGAAGTAGACCGTGGTGCCGGTGCCGAGGTTGGGCAAGATCGCTTCCAGGTCTTCGGCGCGGGCGCGGACGCTCCCCGGAAGGACGTACGCGGAGTCGGCGAGCGGGCCCGCAGCCGGGGCGGAATAGATGATCGTCCCCCCGTCGAGCACGATCGACACGGGGCCCAGTGCCCCCTTCATCGTGCGCGCGGCCGCGGGGGGGACGGGGATGCCTCGGTCCACGTAGACCCACTCGGGGACCTCCCACGCGCTGGTGTCGGCGAGAATCGCCTGGATGGAGCGGGCACCGCGCGGGGTGGCCAGGTGGACGGTGTCCGGCGGGGTCCCGATGCGCCGCTCGGGGCCCATCTCCACGGGGATCTCGCGCAGCAGCGCGCCTTCGCGCTCGAGGTACATGCGCCCGCTGTCGACCGAGATGGCGAGGTGGATGTCCTTGTCCCACCGCGCTTGCCGCCGGATGAGCTGCATCATCACCTGCAAGCGCCGCTCGCGGGAGCTCAGGATGGCGTCGCTCCGCTTGCGCTCGAAGTCGCTCATCCCCGAGCGGAGACGCGCGATCTCGTTGGTGTAGGCGGCGCGCTTGGTGAGCACCCAGCCGTCGAGTGCGAGCATCGAGATGATGATGAGCACGCACGCCGTGACGAACCCCACGTGGCGGCGGCAGAACTCGAAGAAGGTCATTCCACTCCCGGCTCAGTGCTGCACGATGCTCTCGACATCCAGGAGTGGTACCCCGGAGGGCTCACTTTTCCCCGAGCGGACGCGGGCCGTGACGGTGATCTCGGCCAGCGGCTCGATGCGCCGCGCCTGCTCGACGAGCGATGGGGGGAGCGCGAGATAGAGGAGCGCGCTCTCGTCCCCGGGGCCGCGGGCGAGCAGATACGGCTCGTCGGGGGCGAGGCCGCGGCGGAGCGGGTCGGCGGTCTGGAAGGCGATCTTCTGCACCTGCCAGCGGACCGTCTGCCCGCGGTAGCGCTCTGGCTCCGCGCGCAGGTCCGCGGCGCTGATGGTGGTGAGGACGGTGGTGTCGGTCGTGGTGAGCTCCGCGGCGCGCACCCACCCTTCCACGCGCACCTTCACCCACCCGCGCTCGCGCGCGATGGTGGTGACGTGGGTGCTCGAGTCGAGGACCGCGAGCGCGGGGCCGTCGGGGGCGCGGCGCAGGGTGGTGCGCCGACCGACGGCGAGCGTGCTCACGTCGGGGACGAGCGCGGAGTCGGCGCCGCCGCTCTCACCCGCGCTCGCGGAGTCGGCCGCGGGTGACCCGGGCTTGGACGCGGTGTTCGGCGCCGCCAA
>JADGGM010000472.1 GCA_019689955.1 Gemmatimonadaceae bacterium | reverse complement strand
ATCCTGCTGAGCGGCGACGTCCCCTCGCCCGCCAACCAACCCTCCGGGTGCCCGTTCCACCCGCGCTGCCCGCACCCGGGGAAGGACGCCGCCTGCGCGGCGATCGTGCCGCCGCTCGAGGAGAAGGAGCCGGGGCACTGGGCAGCGTGTATCAAGCAAGCCCCCACGACCGTGTCGTGGGGCGAGCAGCAAGCCGCCGGAGGGACGAAGCCCCCGGAGCGGTTCATCCCACTGGCCGCCGTGCACGCCACGCCCGCTCGCACGCCGGCTCCCACCTCCTCTCGCTGAGAACGCCTGTGTCCTCTGTCGTCGAACCCACCACCACCGCCGCCCGCCCGTCCGGGCTCGAAGACCGAAGCTTCTTCGGACACCCGCGTGGCCTCTCCACGCTCTTTTTCACGGAGATGTGGGAGCGCTTCAGCTTCTACGGCATGCGCGCGTTCCTCATTCTCTACATGGTGCACGCGCTCGGCTTCGACGACCGGCACGCGGGCTCCGTGTACGGCACCTACACCGCGAGCGTGTGGGCAGCCGCGATCTTCGGCGGGATCATCGCCGACCGATGGCTGGGGCAATACAAGAGCGTGCTGATCGGCGGGATCATCATCGCGCTCGGCCACTTCACCCTGGCCTTCCACGCACTACCAGCGTTCTACGCCGGGCTCGGGCTCATCGTCCTCGGGACGGGGCTCCTCAAGCCGAACGTGAGCGGGATCGTCGGTTCGCTGTACGAGACGAACGACGCGCGCCGCGACGCGGGCTTCTCGATCTTCTACATGGGGATCAACCTCGGCGCCGCGCTCGGCCCCCTCATCGCCGGCTACCTGGCCCAGCGCGTGGACTGGCACGTGGGGTTCGCCTGCGCCGGCGTGGGGATGACGGCCGGCCTCATTCAGTACGTCCTCGGGCGGAGGCGCCTGCAGCCGGCCGTGGAACGCCTGGAGCGGCAGCGCCGCGAGGCCCGCGCGGCCGCCGAGCGTGAGCGTGCCAGCGCGACGACCAAGCCCACCGAGCCGACCTTCTGGGGCTTCACCACGGTCGAGTGGAAGCGCCTCGGCGCCATGGTCGTGTTCTTCGTGTTCGCCGCCGTGTTCTGGGGCGCGTACGAGCAGGCCGGCTCCACGCTCAACCTCTTCGGCGACCGCTTCACCCGGACGTCGATCCTCGCCTTCAGCTTCCCGTCGAGCTGGTTCCCCTCCGTGCAGGCGATCTTCGTGATCGTGCTCTCCCCGGCGTTCGCCTGGCTGTGGATACGCCTCGGGAAGCTCGAGCCGTCCACCCCCACCAAGTTCGCCTTCGGGCTCCTGTTCACCGGGCTCTCGTTCGTGCTCCTGCTCATCCCCGCGTTCCACATCCAGGACTCGCCGGGGATTCGCGTGAGCCCGTTCTGGCTCATCGGGTGCTACTTCATCCAGGAGCTCGGCGAGCTCTGTATCTCACCGGTCGGGCTCTCGGTGTTCACCAAGCTCTCGCCGGTCAAGATCGTCGGCTCGATGCTCGGCCTCTGGTTCCTCGCCGACGCGGTCGGGAACAAGGTCGCCGGCTACGCGGCGGGGTTCATCTCCTCGGCCCCGCTCCCGCAGCTCTTCGGCGTCGTGGCCGGGGTGTGCATCGGGGCCTCGCTCATCGCGTTCCTGCTCATCAAGCCCGTGCGCGGGCTGATGGGCGGCGTGCACTGAGTCGGCTCACGGCCAGCTGAACACGCTCGACGGGACCACGCGCTCGCGGCTGTAGCGGATGTCGCGTGGCTCGCGGTCGTATGGGCGGTTGGCGTTCGTGGTGCTGAAGCGGATCTCCCACTTCGCGCGCGCGTCCGGGCTCACGGGAAACGCCACGTCCATGCGCCACGTGCGCTTGGAGCCGGGTGGGATCGCCGCCAGCACCCCGAACCCCAGCCCCACCTTCACCGGCGTGGAGACGCCGTAGGGCGCGTCCCCCGCCCACGTGCGCCCCGCGTCGGTGAAGAGCGCGAGCCCCAGGTCGGCCTGGTCGCGGAACACCTTCCCGAGGTACCAGCGGTCCTCCAGCCGCACGACGCCACGCTGCGCGCCCGCGTCGTGCGAGTCGATGTACCCGCGCACCCCCGCGTCCACCTGGCCGAGCGCGAGTTGCAGCGGGATGCGCTGGCGCCACCCCCCACCCCAGTCCAGCATGCTCACGAGCGTATGGCTCGCCGTGAGCCGGCGGTACACCGCGAGGTGCGCGCTCCCGATGATCCCGTCCCACGCCGTGGAGTCGAAGTCGTCGCGCCCTTCGATCTCCCCCTGCAGCATCGCGAAGGTGTGGGAGTTCCCCGCGCCGATGTAGACGTCGCCGGCGAGGAGGATGTCGTCGTCGTGGGAGCCGAGGACGCGCAGCGTGCGCCCGAGCAGCGTGCCGAGCTGGAAGCCGACCCGGAGGTCCTGCGTGGCGGAGAGCGCGTCGAAGTGCGACGCGCGCTTGTAGCCGATGCTCCGCACCCCCCAGAGATAGTTGATGCGGAAGTTCTTGCGGTGGCGGAAGTGCTCGAGGAGGCTCGGGTAGTCGACGAGCGAGTCGGGGAGCGGGGGGAGCCCCGACAGGTCGTCCTCGTGGGAGAACGAGAGCCCGAAGAGGCTCAACTGCCCCGGCGCGCCGATGCGCACCACCCCTCCGATGTCGAAGAAGCTGCGATCGATCCCGATCGCCGCGGGCTCGAGGTCGCCGCGCATGAACGCGAACACGTCGCGCCGGTTCTCGAGCGCCACGCGCCACGCGATGCGCTGCTGGTCGGTGAAGAACGGGTGGCTCAGGTCCAGGCTCCACCCGCTCACCCCCGCTTCCTCGCGAATCGCGAGCGCGTCGAGGTGCCACGGGCGCCCGAGGAACTGGTAGTCGATCACGTGCGCGCCGTACGTATCGCGCAGCTCCCCCTTCCCCCACTGCGCCGTCACGTAGCGCGCCGACCCCATGAGGTTCCCTTCGCCGACCTTGAGCGCCGTCACGTACGGGCTCCGCGACGACGTGGTCATCCCGACGATGGGGGTCAGCTCGTCCCTGGTCTGCACGACGAGCACCGCGCCGCCGTTCCCGTCGCTGTAGGTCTGGATCGTGGCGTCGGCGATGAACGGCTGCGCGCGCAGGATGCGCTCCGATTCCAGGCGCCGCTGCTCGTCGCACGGCATCCCCGGCTGGAGGAGGAGGAAGCGGCGCACGACATCGGGCTGCGTGTTGACGTGGATCGAGTTCAGGATGCTGAGCGGCGTCTGCCACCACTTCCCGTTGGGGACGAAGTACGGGGGGCGGGTCATGACCTGGATCTCGGTCACGGGCTGCCCGGCGCAGGCGACGCGCAGGCCGGGGCGTTGCTGCTGCGCGTCCGCGCGCGCGGCGCCGAGGCCGAGGAGGAGCGCGAGCGCCGCGGCGGTGGGGGG
>JADGGM010000471.1 GCA_019689955.1 Gemmatimonadaceae bacterium | reverse complement strand
GCGCCCGCCCCCCAAGCACGCGGTCGCGACCCTCTTCCCCCGAGGGGGCGTCCCCTTCGACGAGCCGCGATTCCTCCCCGACGGACGCCAGCTCCTCCTCGTGCGCTACACCGGGGACGCCGACGGTCGCATTCGTCCGGACCTCTATCTCTGGAACTTCCACACCGGCGCGCTCCGGCGCGTCACGCACGGCGCGAGCATCCGCCACGCCGATCCTTCCCCCGATGGCCGCAGCGCGGTGGGAGACCGGTGCCTCGAGGGGATCTGCGACGTCGTCCGAGTGGACCTGGCCACGGGACACGTGGAGCGGCTCGCCGCCGGCACGCCGCAGCGCGTGTTCGACCGGCCGCGCTACTCCCCCGATGGCGCGACGATCGCCGTGAGCGTCGAGGAGCATGGCCGGTGGCGCGTGGCGCTCCTCGATGCGCGCGCCCCGTCCGGCGACTCGCTCCGCTACGTCGACCCCGATGACGGCGTGTCGCGCTACGACGCCGCGTTCCTCCCCGACGGCCGCGCGCTCGTCGTGGTCTCCGAGCAGGGGGGCGTGCAGAACCTCGCGCGTCTCGACCTCGCCACGCACACCGTGCAGCCGCTCACCCTCGTCACGAGCGCGGCGCTCGCCCCCGCGCCGGATCCTGCGACGGGGGACATCTACTTCCTTCACCTCCACCCCAAGGGGCTGGACCTGAACGTGATCCCCGACAGTGTGGTGCGCGCACCGAGCCCCGCGCTCGCGGCGTCGCTCGCGCCGGCGGCGCGCATCCCGGTGGAGCCCGCGCCCGCCTTCGCGGCCGAGTCGCTCCCGGCGCCGCGCGCCTACGGCGCGGGGCCGCGGCGCTCCATGCTCCTCCCCGGCGCGAGCATCGGCGCGGAGGGGAAGAGCTTCGGGGTGATGCTCGCCGGCACGGACCCCGTGGGGCGCCTCACGTGGGTGGCGCAGGGGTTCTTCGGCGATCGCGGCACGTGGCGCGGCGGCGCGCTCGGCGCGGCGTGGCGCGGCACGCGCCCGGCGATCGGCGGCGCGCTGTTCTACGCCGAGGATCTCCCCTCGCAGCAGCACGGCGGCGTCGCCGCCCCGCGCGCCCTCGACGCGTACTACGCGGCGGCCGAGCTCCACGTCCAGCTCGACGACGACCGCCTGACCAACGCGCACGTGCTGCGCGCCGGCGGCTCCGTCGGCCGGCTGAGCGGCGCGGCGTACGGGCGCGACACGCGCGCGCTCGGCTTCATCGAGTATCGCGGCGCGATCGAGCAATCGCCTGGAGAGTGGACCGTGGTCGAGCGCGTCGGCGTGCACGGGTCCGCGGGGCGCACCGCCGGGACCGACTGGGCACGCACCATCGCCGGCGCGAGCGTGACCGTGCGGACCCGCAGCTTCGCCCTCTCCGGCGACGGCGCGTACGGCATCGTGAGCCGCAACGGGAGCGCGTTCGAGCAGTTCACGCTGGGCGGGACCGGCGCCCCCTTCTTCGACTCCGCGCTCCTCACGCAGCGCGTCGTCATGCCCGCGCTCCCGGTCGCCGTCGCCGGAGGGCGGCAGTTCGCAGCGTACCGCGTCGCCCTTCCGCGGCGCGGGCTCGTCCCCTATTTCTGGTCCGGGAGCGCGGGGGAGTCGCTCCGCGACTGGCACCACGTCGTCGGGCTCGAGGCGACGTTTCAGGCCCACGGGCTCTGGGCCGTTCGGCTCCCCGATGTCCGGGTCGTGGGCGGGGTCGGTTACTCGCTCAGCCGCCCGGTGCGACACGAGACTCGCGGATACCTGAGTCTCACCTATCGGCCGTGACGCGCGTCGTCCGGCCCCATGCACGTTTCACGGGAGAGCGTATGAACAAGGAGATGTTCGCCCGGCTCGCCGGCTACGGCGCGTTCGCGGCGATTGGCGGGTTGGCGGCGGTGTTCGTCGGGTTCGTCTTCCTCACGGTCTACAACGGGGCGGGGATCGATCGCACCGAGTCGATCATTGCCCGCATCGCCATCGGGCTGGTGATCCTCCTGCTCGCGATCGTGCACGTCGTCTACGCGCGCGTCCTGCTCGGCGTGGCCAAGGGGAAGCGTTTCGGCATCTAGCGCCGCGCTCGGTGACGTCGACCTGCAGCGCGCGAAAATCTCACGTTCGATGCCAGCGATGTGATAGTGATAACGCGCTTTATCACGGCGACCCTAACGCGTTGCCCGAGCGCGCGATGAGGTAGCGGCAGATTCGCTCACCACGACCCGCGCGTGCGTGCTGCACGCGGTTGGCGGCCCGCACGCGTGAGGAAGTGGGGTCTCGGCGTTACAGGTGACACGGCGCTGCGTCCTTCTAAACGGGAGGAGCGCTGGATGACCGATACCGCCGAGACGCGCTGGGAAAGCCATAACGAGGCCGGGCGCCGACACTTCACACAGGGCGACTACGCCAAGGCCGAACAGGCGTTCATCGCCGCCATCCGGGAAGCGTCGACGCTCGGCGCGGACAACGTGCGCCTCGCCGCGAGCCTGAACAACCTCGGGCAGCTCAAGTATCGCCAGAAAGACCTCGCGCAGGCCGAGGCGCTCTTCCGACGCTCCCTGGCGATGCGCGAGCGCGTGCTGGGGCCCGACCACCTGAGCCTCGTCCAGAGCCTCAACAACCTGGCCGCGATTCACTACGGGCGCGGCGAGCTCGAGCAGGCCGAACCGCTCTTCCGCCGCTCGCTCCAGATCAGCGAGAAGCACCTCGGCGAGAAGCACGCTGACGTTGCGGTGACGCTGAACAATCTCGCGCGCCTCTACTTCCGGCGGAACGATTACGCGAGCGCGGCGCCTCTCCTCCTGCGCCTCCTCGCGATCAAGGAAGAGGCGCTCGGCCCCGAGCACCCCGAGGTCGCGTCGATCCTCACCAGCCTCGCGAAGGTGCGCTCGGCCCAGGGCGAGCACGACGCCGCCGAGCAGCTCGCGCGGCGCGTGGTCGCCATCCGCGAGAAGATCCATTCCCCCGACGACCCGGCGATCGCGATGAGCCTCGAGGCGCTCGCCGACGTCTACGCGAACCGCGGCAAGGTGCGCGAGGCGCACGACCTGCGCGCGCGCGCGCTGGCCATCCGCGAGCTCGCCTTCGGCCCGGACCACCCGTCGGTCGCCACCGCGCGCGCCGCGCTCGAGATGAAGCGCGCGGCGGCCCAATCGCCGACGCCCGGCGATCCCACCGGCGACATGCCCGTGGTGCGCGACACCCCTCCCAGCGCTCCCAGCGCGATCACCACTCCTCCCGCGCCTCCCGCGGAGCCGATCGATCTCCTCCCTCAGCCGCCGATCGTCGAGCAGCTCGCCGCGGCCGACGACGTGGTCCCCGCCGCGCCTCCTCCTCCGCCGCAGCCTCCGGCCAAGGGTCCACCCGAGGGGGCCGGCCCGATGAACGATTGGCCGCGCCGCCCCGAGC
>JADGGM010000470.1 GCA_019689955.1 Gemmatimonadaceae bacterium | reverse complement strand
GCGCGAGCGGGTGGAGGCCGCGGCTGCGGTGCTCCGCGCGCTCGGCGGGGAGGTGGACGTCGTCGAGGAAGACGGGGCCTTGATGATCCGCGGGTGTGGGTGCCCGCTGTCGCTCGCGGTCGCGCAGCGCCCCGAGGCGTGCCACGCGGTGGAGACGCTCGTCTCGGACGTGGCCGGCGCGCCGGCGCGGGAGTGCTGCGAGCACGGCGAGCGCCCGCGCTGCTGCTTCCGCTTCGCGCTCGCCGGCTAGCGGTCGCAGCGCGCGCCGCTAGGGGCGCGGCACCATCGGCCAGAGCGGGGGCGGGCCGACGTGGTGCAGCTTGTCTGGATTCAGAATGCGGTAGACCGCGGCGATGCGGCCTTCTGCGATCGCGAACGAGGTCGCGTGCACCGTCAGGCCATCGGCGAGCGTGAGGAGCCCGAGCTCGCCGTTGAGCCACACCAGTTGGTGCGTGGTCCGTCCGCGCCCCATCCGCTCGAACTTGATCGCGAGCGGCGCGACGCGCGCGGCGCCGGAGACGATCTCGCGGAGCGCGGGTGCCTTCCCGCCGCCGTCGCTCACCCACACCACGTCGTCGGCGAGGAGGTCGAGGAGCGCCTTCTCGTCCTCGGCCGCGAGCGCCGCGAGGAAGCGTTCGACGAGCTGCTCGCGATCGGCGGGCGTGGCCTGGAAGCGCCGTTGCTCCCGCCGCACGCGGGCCCGCGCGCGATGCACGATCTGGCGGCACGCGGCCTCGTTGCGCTCCAGGATGCGGGCGAGCTCCGCGTAGCTCGTGTCGAACACCTCGCGCAGCACGAGCGCCGCGCGCTCTTCGGGGGTGAGGCGCTCGAGCAGGAGGAGAAACGCCATCGACAGATCGGAGGTGAGCTCCGCGCTCCGGTCGGCCGCGGGGATGCTCGACGTGACGAGCGGCTCGGGAAGCCACGGCCCGACGTACGCCGCGCGCTCGACCGCCGCGTGGCGGAGCCGGTCGATCGCGATCCGCGTGACCACGGCGACGAGCCAGGCCTCCGGGGAGCGCACGTCCTCCGGCTCGGCCTGGTGCCAGCGGAGATACGCTTCCTGCACCACGTCTTCGGCGTCCTCGACGGAGCCGAGCATGCGGTAGGCGATCCCGAACATCTTGGGACGATGCCGCTCGAGCGCGGTGGCGCGCTCATCCGGCGGAGCGTCGAGGTGACTCATAGCCCTTAAACATAGACGTTCCGGGGCGAGATGGCGTGGGGCGGGGCAGCGGAGCGGGGCCTGTCACACTTCGGAGGGAAAGCCGTCTAAGTGGGCATCTCGACCCCTCTGGAGGGTGACATGCGCATATTCGTGGCCGGCGCGACCGGGGTAGTGGGCCGCCGCGCCGTTCCTGCTTTGATCGCTGCGGGGCATCAAGTCACCGCGATCGGCCGCAACCCCGCGCGGAGCGCGGCGCTCGCGCGAGCGGGGGCGACGGTGGTGCGCGTCGATCTGTTCGATCGTGACGCGATCCGTCGCGCCGTGGCGGGGCACGACGTGGTCATCAATCTGGCGACCCACATCCCGCGGAGCGCCGTGCGTCTCATGCTCCCGGGGGCGTTCCGGGAGAACGACCGGATCCGCCGCGAGGGTTCGGCGGTGCTCGCGGACGCGGTGCTGGCGAGCGGTGCGGGGCGGTTCATCCAGGAATCGTTCGCTCCGGTGTACGAGGACGGCGGCGCGCGCTGGCTCGACGAGCACGCGCCGGTGCGGCCGGTGCGATACAATCGCACGGTGCTCGACGCCGAGCGGTCGGCGGCGCGTGTGAGCGAGAGTGGGCGAGTGGGGGTGGTGCTCCGATTCGCGTTTTTCTACGGCCCCGACTCGGGCTTCATGCGCGACGCGGAGTCGATGCTGCGGCGCGGGATCGCGCCGCTCCCCGGGCGCCCCGATGGATACGTCTCCTCCGTCTCGCACGACGATGCGGCGAGCGCGGTGCTCGCGGCGCTCGACCTCCCGGCGGGGGTCTACAACGTGTGCGACGACGAGCCGCTCATGCGGCGCGAGTACTTCGCCGCGCTGGCGGACGCGTTCGGCCTCCCGCATCCGAAGCCGATGCCGGGGTGGCTGGTGCCGCTCATGGGATCGCTGGGGACGCTGCTGGCGCGGTCGGAGCGGATGTCGAACCAGGCGCTGCGCGCGCACGGGTGGACGCCGCGCTACGCGAGTGTGCGGGAAGGGTTCCGGGCCACGGTGGCCGCGATGCGTTCACCACACGAGCGGGAGGAGGCGGTCGGTGCGTCGCTGCGGTGACGAGCACTCGGTGAGCTGTCGGCGCGTGCGCCTCGCGACGGCCTCGGCGTTGCCGCCGCCCGCCCGGCGCCGAGGCGCGCGAGCGGGCCAATGCGTCGCCGGGCCGTCGCGGCGCGCGAGCGTGGCGCGGCTCGATGCGCCCCGCCTCACACCGCCGCCCCGAACAGCCGCCCCACGAGCGCCGTCAGTCCCATGGCCAGCGCGCTCCAGAACGTCACGCGGAGCGCGCCGCGCAGCCGCGAAGCTCCCCCGGCGGTCGCGGCGAGGCCGCCGAGCAGCGCGAGGAAGAGGAGCGAGCTCGCCGAGACCAGAGGGATGATCCATCGCGATGGCGCCACCGCCGCGACGATGAGCGGGAGCGCCGCGCCGACGGAGAACATCGCTGCCGATGCGAGCGCGGCCTGGACGGGACGCGCGGCGTGCGCCGTCGTGAACCCCAGCTCGTCGCGCGCGTGCGCCTCAAGCGCGCCGTGCGCGGTGAGCTGCTCGGCGACGCGGCGCGCGAGGTCCGGGTCGAGGCCGCGAGCTACGTAGATCCCTTGGAGCTCTCGCAGCTCCGCGTCCGGGGTCGTCGCCAGCTCCCGTCGCTCGCGCGCCAGGTCCGCGCGCTCCGTGTCCGACTGTGAGCTCACGGAGATGTACTCCCCCGCGGCCATCGACATCGCACCCGCGACCAGCCCGGCCACGCCGGCGATCAAGACGTTCGCGCGTGCGCTCTCCGCCGCCGCCACGCCGACCACCAGGCTGGCCGTCGAGACGATCCCGTCGTTCGCGCCGAGCACCGCCGCGCGCAGCCAGCCGATGCGCTCGGCGAAGTGACGCTCCCGGTGGACGGGCGGCCCGGAGCGGGCCCGCGACGGTGCGCGACCGGCATCGGCGCGGGCTGCGATGTCATCAATGGGTCCTGTCATGAAGCCGCCCTCCGATCGTTACCGCGTTGGGCGCGCACCCGGCATGCCGGCGCGCGTCGGCCCGTTCCCGCGTCCCTCTTTCCCCGACAGCATCCGTCTCGCGGGTCCGATATCCTGTGCGTGCACGTGCGAGCACCGCAAGCCGCTCCGACGCGGAGCAGGACGGTCGACATGTCGACGACGAAGGTGATCGGACGGGGAGTGGCGGCCGCGACCGCGGGGGTGCTGCTCGGCTG
>JADGGM010000469.1 GCA_019689955.1 Gemmatimonadaceae bacterium | reverse complement strand
GTGCCGGCGGGGGAGCAGCGCATCGTCCTCCCCGGCGTCCGGCGGATCATCCAGCCGAAGACCGCGGGGCAGGCGGCCTACATGCGGCTCATTGCCGAGAACGACATCGTCGTCGGGATCGGGCCTGCGGGGACGGGGAAGACGTACCTCGCGGTCGCGATGGCGGTCGATGCGCTCATCCGGAAGCGCGTGCGCCGGATCGTGCTCGCGCGCCCCGCGGTCGAGGCGGGGGAGAGCCTGGGCTTTCTCCCCGGCGACCTGCAAGCGAAGGTGGATCCGTACCTGCGTCCGCTCTACGACGCGCTCGACGACATGATGCCGCCGGAGCGCGTGCAGAAGGCGCTCGAGACGCGCGTGATCGAGATCGCGCCGCTCGCGTACATGCGCGGGCGCACGCTCGCCGACGCGTTCGTGATCCTCGACGAGTCGCAGAACGCGACCTCGGCGCAGATGAAGATGTTCCTCACCCGCCTCGGCGTGAACTCGAAGGCGGTGATCACGGGCGACAAGACGCAGATCGACCTGCCCGCGCGCGAGCAATCGGGGCTGATCGAGATCGAGCGCATCCTCAAGGGGATCGAGGGGATCGGGTTCCAGTACCTCAACGAGTCCGACGTGATCCGTCACCGACTGGTCCGCGACATCATCAAGGCGTACGCCCGCGATTCGGGGGCCGAGTAAGGCATGGGCGCCCGGCAGCCCTTCGAGCGTACGTCATCGAGCGACGAGCCTCCGCGAGGCCGCGACCGGCTCGCGTACCACGGCGTGCGCGCGGCGCTCCTGCTCGCGCTCGCGGTGATCACCTACGCGCTCTTCCCGAGCGCGCCGGCGGTCGACTGGCCGATCTTCGAGGTGGGCTCGGTGGCGACGCAGACGGTGATCGCACCGTTCGCCTTCAACGTCCCGAAGCCGGCGGCCGATCTGGCCGAGGAGCGCGAGGAGCTCGCGCGCTCGGCCAAGCCGATCTTCGTCTACCGCCCCGCGGCGCTGGACAGCGCGCAGCGCCAGCTCGAGACGTTCATGGACTCCGTCACGCGCGCCGCGACCGCGGCCGAAGTGCAGGCCGACAGCGCGCGCCGCGCCGCCGGAGCGCGCGCCGATGCGCGCACCACGGCCGCCCACCGCGCCGCGGTGCAGCGGGCCGCGCAGGCCCTCGGCGTGTCGCTCACGGCGGCCGAGGCGGAGTACCTCGCCTTCCCTGCGCGGCGACGCGCGCTCCAGGACGCCATCCGGCGCGTCTTCGCGCGGTGGCTCGCCGCCGGGATCGCCTCGGCGAGCACCATCGACGCGATCCGCGGCGAGGTGATCGTGCGCCGCGGGACGGAGGAGCGGAGCGTCCTCGTGGACAGCCTCCTCACCTTCGGCGCGCTCCTCGGCCGCGCTCGTGCGCTCCAGCCCGACCCCAACTCGTCCGTGGCCGACGGGGTCTACTACAAGCTCCTCAACGCCTTCTTCCACCCCACCGTCGTGCTCGACCGCGCGGCCACCGAGGCGCACCGCCAGGAGCTGCGCAACTCGGTCGACGTGTACCGCTACCAGGTGCGCGCGGGCGAGAAGATCGTCGGCGACCACGAGGTCGTCGGACGGCCGGAGTTCGAGAAGCTGCGCGCGCTGCACGACGCCATGCAGCAGCGCACTCGCGGGCAGCGCGCGGTGGGACGGGTGATCGGGAGTATCGCGTACAACGCCGTCGTGCTCGCCATCCTCGGCTTCGCGATCATCCTCTTCCGCCCGCCGATCTACAAGGCGTTCCGCTCGCTCCTCCTGTTCGCGCTCGTCTTCCTGCTCGTGCTCGTCGTGGCCTCGCTCGCCGCGCACTGGCAGCCGGCGCACCCCGAGCTCGTCCCGGTCGCGCTCGCGGCGGTCATCCTGAGCGTCCTGTTCGATCCGCGCATCAGCATCATCGCCGCGATGACGCTCGCCGTGCTCGTCGGCGGGCAGAGTGCGTACCGGGGGACGAACGCGCTCTTCATCACGCTCGTCGGGGGCGCGGCGGCCGCGCTCAGCGTGCGCACGATCGTACGCCGCGACGAGTCGTACAAGTACGTGATCACGATCGGGATCGCCTACCTCCTCTCGGCGCTCGCGATCGGGCTCACCCTCGGGTGGCGCCCGGCGGCGATCGCCGCGAGCGCGGGGTTCGGCGTGGCGAACGCGATCGTCTCGGTCGTCTTCGCGATGTTCCTCATCCCGCTCGCCGAGCGCCTCACGGGGATCACGACCGACCTGACGCTGATCGAGTACTCGGACCTGAACCGTCCCCTCCTGCGCCGGCTGAGCCTCGAGGCGCCGGGGACGTACGCGCACACCGTGGCGATGGCGAACCTGGTGGAGGCCGCGTGCACGGCGATCGGCGCCAACGGGCTCCTCGCGCGCGTGGGGACGTACTACCACGACATCGGGAAGCTCAAGAAGCCGCAGTACTTCGTGGAGAACCAGGCCGGCGGGCGCAACCCGCACGACAAGCTCAAGCCGGGGACGAGCGCGTCGATCATCCGGAACCACGTGCGCGAGGGGATGGAGCTCGCGGCCGAGTACCATCTGCCGCCCGCGATCGCGGCGTTCATCCCCGAGCACCACGGCACCGCGCCGATCACGTACTTCTACGAGAAGGCGAAGGAACGCGACGGCAGCAACGGCCCGCCGCCGAACGCGTCGGAGTTCTCGTACCCCGGCCCGGTGCCGCAGTCCGCGGAGACCGCGGTGTGCATGCTCGCCGACGCCGTCGAAGCGTCCGTGCGCGTGCTGCAGGACCCGTCGCCGCAGCGGATCCGCGAGGTGATCGACCACATCGTCCGCCAGCGCATCGAGCAGGGGCAACTGCGCGACGCGCCGCTCACGCTGCGGCAGCTCGACATCATCAAGGAGCAGTTCGCGCGCGTACTGATCGGCATGTATCACAGCCGGATCGACTATCCGGCCGCGAGCGGCGGCATCTCCTCGGAGTTCGCCTCCGTATGAGCCTCGCCGTGCACGTGTCCGTGGAGGGAGGGCGCATCCCGCTCTCGCGGCAGCGCGTCGGAGACATCGCCACTGCCGTGCTCCGCGCCGAGCGCGTGCGCGACGCGCTGCTCTCGATCACCTTCCTTTCGGATCGCGCGATCGCCGCGCTCAACGCCCGCCACCTGGGGCACCGCGGCGCGACGGACGTGATCGCGTTCGGCTTCGCGCCGTCGGGGAACGGTGTGCACGGCGTGGTCGGAGACATCTACATCGCGCCGGGCGTGGCGCGGCGGCACGCGCGCGCGCACCGTGTGCCGGTGCGCGAGGAGCTGGCGCGGCTCGTGGTCCACGGCACGCTGCACGTGCTCGGCTACGATCACCCCGCCGGGGACGAACGCACCACGTCCCCCATGTGGCGGCGCCAGGAGCGGGGGGGCGGCGGCGCGCGCGCGCGGGCCCCCGGGGCGGCCGCGCGC
>JADGGM010000468.1 GCA_019689955.1 Gemmatimonadaceae bacterium | reverse complement strand
CGAGCAGATTCTTCCAGAGCTCCGTGGCCCGAAAGAGAAACCCCGCCGAGGCAATGCGCGCGACCCGCTTTCCGCGTTTGACCTCGTAGATCGCACCCGAGCCGAAGCCACTACTGTGCTGAAAGTCCATGCTGAGCGATGCTCGTTTGATGGCGATCCCGCTGCTCATGCCGGCGACGAGGGAGTCGAAGTCCTCCGCCTCGCGCCCGGGCGCCATGATGAGATTGGGAGCGTGTTGCATGGGTGGGTCGACGGCTGACGGTGCGCTCGCACACCCGTGCGACCGGAACGGGCGCCCCAGCCTGGCGTAGCTCGCCCGGATCCACCCAGCGCTCTCGCGCGTCGTCTGGAAATCGTGGAGCACGCCGTCCTTCACCAGGTCGAACGATTCGGGCTCGACGCCCTCGTCGTCCCACTTGACGGTCGCACACCCGCCGGGCTGGGAACGGTTGGCGGTGACCGTGAGACTTGGCGCGCCGGCCTGGTAGCTGCCGAGCATCCCGAGCGGATCGGTCAGGTAGCTCGTGCCCCCCGCGTTGGCCTCGTAGCCCAGGGCGCGGTCGAGCTCCGTCGCGCGGCCGAGCGTCTCGTCGAGGAGATTCTGCACCCCCTCGGCGTCGAAGACGGTGTCGTAGCGGCCCACATCCACCGGTTTGATGGGCAGCGCCAGATCTTCCCTGATCTCCTCGACGCGGCGGCGAAGCTCCTCCCGGAGCGACCCGTCACGCACCTGCGGGATCCGCTCGGCCGTGTACAGCTCCCATCCCATGGCAGCGGGCCGCAGCGGCTCCATCGCGCGCTCCGCCCTCTTCCCATCGCTCGATTGGTACATGAGCGAGAGCACGCCGCTGGAGCGATAGAGCTGCTGCGTGCAATAGCTCCCGTCCGTCGACGCGAACGCCCTCGCCTGCACCACGAACGTGGCGATGTTCCGTTGAATACCCTTCTTTCCCGGCACGGGGATGTGTTCGCTCGCGTAGAGATTCAAGCCCTGGAGGAAGTCCTGGATCTCGAACGGAGAGACCTCGAACGGATCGATCTGTACCGGCATCACCCAGTGCCCGTCCGGCACCGGTGGCACCGGCGCCAGGTCCACGTCACGCGACGCTCCCAGCGCGTTGACCTTCCCCTGGTGCACCGCCTCACGCCCCAAGCGGGCCATCTCGTCCGGGCTCCACACCGGTCCACTGGCGAAGCCCCAGTAGCCATCCACGAGCGCGCGGACACCGACTTCCATGTCCTCCTGGTCGAACACGCTGTTCGGGCCGCCGATCGGTGAAATGGAGCGCGTGCGGGTGTGTGTGAGACGGACATCGGCGTAGCTCGCCCCGGCGGCGCGCGCGGCGTCCAGCGCTCGGGCGGCGAGTGCCTTGAGCCTCGGGTCGTCGATCGGCGGGACCGGCTCCGGCGTCCGGTCGAGCTGCGCGAGGAGCGGACGTGGCAGCGTCGTCGCAGCGGCCATCGCCGCGGCGGCGGCGCCGGTCTTCAGGAAGAGGCGTCGGTTCAGCGGCATGAGGTGAGGCGTCAGGATGCGTGCTCGTCGACCACCACGATCTTGCCGGTGGTGCCGAAGATCGTGCTCCGGAACGGGTACGTGCCCGGCACGGGGAAGCTGCGCGCTCGGATGTTGTTCGTGGCGATCGAGTCACCGCCGAACGCCGCGATGTTTCCGCTTCCGCAGCCATAGTTCACGAAGGGCGTGCAGTACTGGCTCGCCCCGGCCACGTTGGTGGGATCGTCGAATGTCATGTCGATCATCACGCCGCTCGTGGGCGGGTTGACGATCAGGATGGTTCCGCCGGTGCCGATCGTGATCACGTTCGGATCGAAGCCGGCCACCAGCTCCCCGCTGGCATTCACCTGCGTCGTGACGGTGACGGGCATCAGCACTGGGTAGCCGATGACGTATGGTAGGGTATCAGCCCTCGTGATGCCGTAGGCGGTCGCCGACGCGATGATCGTCACCGTGCCCGGGCGAACCGGTGTGATTCGCCCGGTCGTCCGGTCGATCTTCGCAGTCGTCGGATCGGATGAGGTGTAGTAGACGGCCAGTCCGGGGATCGTCGTGCTGTCAGCCTTCAGCAGCCGCGCCGTCACCACTTTGGTCGTCGACACGGCCAGCTTGGCGCTGTCCGGGGGCACGGGATGAATGGAGAGTGCGGCGAGTACCGGCGGACTCGCGGTGTTGGTCACGGTGATGACCACGGTGTCGGCGTGTACGAGGTTCCCCTGCGCGAGGCTGGCGACCACTTTCACGAGGCTCCCCACCTTGCGCGCGTGCACGAGGCCATCCGCATCGACTTGTACGCGCTCGAGGTCTGTGGAGGTGAAGGTGGGTGCCGGTAGCCCGCTCAACGGCTCCCCAGCCGCGTTGCGCGGAGTCGCGGTGAGGCGAATCGTGTCGTACGGGGCCACGGTAGAGATCGTGACCGCGTGGTGGTCGAGCGTCAGAGCCCAGTACGTCTGCGAGACGTCGGTGACCGGCGGCGGGGCGACCGCGGCATCCCCCGAGCAGCCGCAGACGACGAGCGCCGCCGCCGCGAGCACGGGAGTGACCCGTCGAGAGAAGGGATGGAGAGCCATCGCTCACGCTCCTCGGTTGAGGCAGCCGTTGAAGCGCGGGTTGTTGCGCTCGCTGCTCGGGATGGGCGCCGTGACATCGAGGCCGTAGCTGCCATTCGCACCCGGGTACGGGCCGGTGGGGTAGACGGTCTCGGGATCGCGCCCGTAATTGCGGATGAGCCGCCGCAGGTCTCCTTGCCGGTGCCCGGTGAGGAAGAGCCAGAACGCGCGCTCCCGGAACAGGAGATCCACGCGCGCATCCTGGGTCCCCGGGTCCGTGAGCGGGCCGAGGTGCGCGACGCCGCCCGTGCCGGCCACCCAGAGGGTGTCGTAGCGGTAGGTCGTGTCGATCACCGTCGTGCCGCCCACGTCCGTGGTGTCCACGTGATCGATGAGCGTGTCCACGCCGGTAAAGGTGCCGTTGGTGCGGAGCGCGTTGAGCGTGGTGAGCCAGTCGCCGGCCTCGGCGCCATTGAGCTGCGCCTCGGCCTCGATGAGCCGCGCCTCGATGCCGCTGGCCACGACGAGCGGGCTGTCGCCGGCGATGCTGTACTTGGCCGGGCGGCTGAGCGCGAGGCCGTGGCTGTTCGTCCCGTTGGCTACCCACGCCGTACGCGGATCGCCGCTCGAGAGGTAGGGCAATCCATTGGTGCCCTCGCGATCCACCATGGTAAGCGGCAGTGCGGTGACCTCCGATCGAAAGTCGTCCCAGACGAAGTTGGTGTTCTTGGGCTGATCAGCCCCCACGCCGGGGCTCACGATCGTGCTGTAGGTGAGCGCGTACTGGAAGTCATCCGGTACTTGCGCGACGGCGTCGCCCGCCTCGGCGTACTCGCCGAGCGCGAGGAGAGCGCGCCCCTTCCCCACGC
>JADGGM010000467.1 GCA_019689955.1 Gemmatimonadaceae bacterium | reverse complement strand
GTCCATCCGCCGCCGCGGTCCCGTGGCCGTCGTCACCACTTCCTGTAGCCGCGTCATGCTCATCCGCAGCTTGAGCTCCACGCCCACCGTTTGCCCCGGCTGCACCACGACCTCCCGCTGCGCGACCATGTATCCCACCATCCGCGCCATGACCTGATGCATCCCCGCCGGGACCTTCGCGAACCAGAACGCGCCGCTGTCGTTCGTGGTCGCCGTGAGCGCGGTGCCGCCGATGCTCACCAGCACCCCCTTCACCGGGCGCGCCGTCACCGAATCCCGCACCCGCCCCACGACGGTCCCTGTCGTGTCCTCGCGCACAGAGTTCCCACCCGATTCCTCGCGCGGCACGAGCATCACTTCGCCATCCTTCGTCCCCACGATCTCCACATCCGCCCCCTGCAGCAGCGTCGTGAGCGCCGCCCGCACCGTCGCGCCCTTCACGTGGATGCTCACGCGCTTGTCGACCGGTACCGCGCGCGGCGTGTATTGGAGCCTGATCCGCGCCTGCTTGTCGATCGCATCGAGCACTTCTTCGAGCCGCGCGTTCCGGAAGTCGAGCGAGACCAGACGATCGAGCGGCGGCGTGGCACGCGCCGCGCGTGCCTGACCGGCGGGCTGCTGGACGCTCCGCCCCTGCGGCTCCACCGCCGGCGCTGGCGCCACGGGAACCTGCGCCCCGACCGGCGCCGCGATGGCGACCAGCAACGCCGCCGCGACGCTACGAACCACAGACGAGAGTAATGGTGCCATGCGATGTTCCTTACGAGCATCTCAGTGAGTGGCGACCGGTGAAGGCACAGGGCGCCGGCACGAGACAACGGGATTCGTGGAGACGTCAACGCGGTGCCGGATCGACGATGAATCGCACGGAGGCGCCGGACCGCTCGTATCGCACCTTGAGCAGCCGCGCGAGCGAGCGAAGCGCCTGATCGGCCGACTTGTTGTCGAACGATGCGGACACCGGCACGCTCGCCAGCGAGGAATCGGACAGCTCGATCTTCACATCGTACCAGCGCTCGAGCACGCGCTGGACCTCGCGCAGCGGTGTCTTGTGGAAGCTGAGCGTTCCCGTGGTCCACCCCAGATACGGCAGCAGGTCGACATCGCCGGCCACCGCGATGCGCCCCGACGATGCCGCGACGCCCACATCCCCACGGTCGAGCGTCACCTCGCGCGCGCCACCCTCGTGCACGCCGCCAGCCGAACGCGGACGGAGCGCGACCTTTCCGTCCGCCACGGCCACCTCGGCGACGGAATCTCCGGGATACGCCCGGACCACGAACGCCGTGCCGAGGTCCTCCGCCACGGCGTTCGCCGTGCGAACGACGAACGGGTGCTTCGCATCGTGCGTCACGACGAAGTACGCTTGCCCCACGAGATCGACCACGCGGTGCCCCGCGCCGAAGTCCGCAGCCACGCGGAGGCGGCTCTCGGGAGCGAGCACGGCGCGCGTGCCGTCGAGCAGCTCGATCGATGCCCGCTGCGCGCGCGCCGTGGCGAACTCGTTGCCGGCGATGCTCCCCTCCACCGCGCTCGTGCCGCGCGCATGCTGGCGCCATAGCCACCCCGCCGCCACGGCCACGATGAGCGACGCCGCCGCGGCGACGCCGACGGAGAGCCACCGCGGGCCACGACGCGCTACTCCGAACGTGGCGAGCGGCACGCGCCGCCGTGGCCGGGCGCCATCGCGCGCGATGGGCTCCGGCGCCGCGGTGCGCGCGCCCGATTCAGCGATCCCCGCCGCGGCGGCAAAGCGCGCGAACGCGCGCGGAGCACGACGCTCCATCGGCAGCTCCGCCGCGCACACCCACGCCGTCCGCAACACTTCGAGCTCCCGCGCCCGCATGGGCACCGCCGCCGCCCATCGCGCGACGATCTCCGCTTCGTCGGGCGTGCACTCGTGCGCGAGGTAGCGCGTCACGATGCGCCAGTCGATGTCGTCGTGCTCGTCCATCATGTCGCCGTCCTTGGGTGCGCCATGCTCGTGTCGTCCATCGCGGCGTTGAGACAGATCTCGCGCGACCATTCCCCTAATTGCCATCCCGGCTCCCGCGGGCCGCGGCCGGCGACACCGCGCGCGCACGTCATTCGCGCACCAGGTGCGCGAGCTGCGCACGAAGCTGGCGCACGGCACGTGCGATGAGGTTCTCCACCGTGCGCGGCGAGATGTCGAGCGCGGCTCCGATCTCCACGTACGTGAGCCCGTGCTGGCGGTGCAGGAGAAAGACTTGGCGCGACCGTGGCGGGAGCCGCTCGATGGCGGCCGCGACCTCGCGCACGAGCTCCGCGTACTGCAGCGATTCGTCCGCGGGCGGGATCGCCTGCCCCATCGCCGGCGCCGGATCATTGGCCCTCGCGCGATCGATCCACCGCCGCTCGGCGTGCCGGCGTTGCACGTGATTCAGCGCACGATTACGTGTCGCGCTGTAGAGGTAGGATCGCACGCTGTCGTGAATCTCCAGCTTCTCTCGCAAGGTCCAGACGCGCAGGAAGACGTCGTGGACGATCTCCTCCGCCTCGGCCTCCGAGCTCGTGTACGCAATGGCGAACGCACACAACGCGTCGTAGTAGCGCTCGAACAGGATCGCGATGGCGTTCGCCTCGCCGGCGCGGAGCTGCGCGACGAGCGTGCGGTCGTCGACGATCACCGGTTCGCGATGCCCGCGCGGCGCGGTGAGCGACGCCGACAGCGGCTCTGGCGTGAGCTGCGTCGAGGTGAGCGGATCGACGCCGTGCGCCCCCCCGTCACACGCCACTGCATCATCGCGCCCTGAAGCGTCACGGGGAGGGAGCTCGTCGAGGGGTCCATTGGCCATCGCACGTGTCTCCTGGCAGGAGAGGCCGGAGCCGGAGCGCGAAAGGCTCGGTCTCGGTGGGCCATGTGACAAAGCTCAGGCGCGCATTCCCCTAAAGCCCGGCCCAGGAAACGTCAGATGTCCCGGGACAGCGGCTCGGCGCCGAGGGAACGCGGCGCGCGAGGGCGCTGCGATGGGACGCGGAGGAGATCGAGCGTCGTCGCGCCGCGCGGTGCTGCGGAGGGAATCGCGGGGAGATTGCGGTCACGCTACTTTCATAGCGTTCTGCCGATCCGTCAATCCGATCGGCGCCCCGGTCGTACGTCTCGGCGAGAACATTCGTTCTGGCGCCGGCCCTGCACGGGAGGGGGCGCGCCCATCGCGGTCAGGGACCGCTCCCAAAAAACGAAACGACCACCTGCCATCAGGTGGTCGTTTCTCGGAGTGACCCGGGCGGGCATCGAACCCGCGACCTACGGATTAAAAGTCCGTTGCTCTACCAACTGAGCTACCGGGTCACACCCATCGTGCGATCGTCCATGCGCCGGCGGCCGATGTCGCGCACCACCGGCGCTCTTGGTCAAGATACTGTCGAACCCCCACGAACTACAGGGTCCGCTCGCCCCCCGCTCCCCAC
>JADGGM010000466.1 GCA_019689955.1 Gemmatimonadaceae bacterium | reverse complement strand
CGAAGTCGCGCAGCCGGCGCGATCCGATGTAGACGAGCAGGAACGTGACGGCGGTGACGGCGGCGGCTGCGAGCGCGGCGCGCGTGCGCGCGGTCATGGTGCGCCCCCGGCGGCCACGCTCGCGTGGACGGGGTCGCCCGGGGCGCGATCGACGAGCGTCCGGCCGTGGGTCGAAGCGCGATGCCGTGGGGTCATAGCGCGCTCTCCGAGTCGCTTCGACAATCTGGTAACTGATACCTCACGGGAGCGCAAGGCCGGCGGCGGATAGGGCGGTGGGCGTGGTGGCGTCAGCAGCGGCGAGGTGCTGCGGCCCGCCTCGCCACGCACCGCGGCGCGGGGATGCTCCACGAGCACTGCGTGCCACTCGTGAACACCTGGCGGGGCCGCCTCGGATTTGCCATCATCTCGCCTTGAATGTCAGAGCTCGCCGGTAAATTCCGCGTTGGACGCTCCCCCGAATCCCAGCCGTGCCCAGATGTCACGTTACGAGTACTTCCTCTCGCAGTTCGGCGCGCCGCCCTCCACGGACCGGAGCGTGTGCCCGTGAACCACAGCGAGATCGTCAGCTTCCTCTGGGGCGTCGCGGACCTCATCCGCGACACCTTCAAGCGCGGCAAGTACCAGGATGTGATCCTGCCGCTCACCGTCCTCCGCCGCCTGGACTGCGTGCTTGCCGACACGAAGGACGCCGTCCTCAAGCGCCAGGCGCAGCTCAAGGGCAAGGGACTCGAGGATCTCGATGCGCAGCTCCGGCGCGCGTCGGGCTTCGCCTTCTACAACACCTCGCGCTACGACTTCGAGAAGCTCCTCGCCGACGCGCCGCACCTCGCCGCCAACCTGCGCAACTACATCGCCGGCTTCAGCCCCAACATGCGCGAGGTGCTGGAGAAGTTCGACTTCGACAACACGATCAGCAAGCTCGATGAGGCGGGGCTGCTCTTCCAGGTGCTCGAGCGCTTCAAGAAGGTCGACCTCCACCCGGACAAGATCGACAACCCCACGATGGGGACGATCTTCGAAGAGCTGATCCGCAAGTTCAACGAGGCGCTGAACGAGAACCCGGGCGAGCACTTCACGCCGCGCGACGTGGTCCACCTGATGGTGGACCTGATGCTGGCCGGCGACGAGGAACGCATCCGTCGCAAGGGCATCGTCTGCACGGTCTACGACCCCTGCTGCGGCTCCGGCGGCATGCTGATGATCGCGAAGGAGCACATCACCATCGGCCTTCGCAAGAACGGGGATCTGCTCCGTCCGGCGATCAACCCGCATGCAGAGATCCACCTCTTCGGCCAGGAGGTGAACCCGGAGACCTGGGCCGTCTCGAAGTCGGACCTGTTCATGAAGGATCCGACCGGTCGCGATGCCGACAACATCGCCTACGGCAGCGTGCTCTCCAACGACAAGCACGCGGGTCGGCGTTTCGACTACATGATCGCGAACCCGCCCTACGGCAAGGACTGGAAGCGCGACGAGGATGCCGTGCGCGCCGAGCACGAGCGCGGCGCTTCGGGCCGCTTCGCCCCGGGCCTTCCGCGGATCAGCGATGGCCAGCTTCTGTTCCTGCTGCACATGCTCGCGCATGCGAAGGAGCCCAAGGAGGGCGGGTCACGCATCGCCATCATCATGAACGGCTCGCCGCTTTTCACCGGCGACGCCGGGAGCGGCGAGAGCGAAATCCGGCGGTACATCCTGGAGCACGACCTGCTCGAGGCGCTGATCGCGCTGCCCGAGCAGCTCTTCTACAACACCGGGATCGCGACCTACGTGTGGGTCGTCACCAACCGCAAGGCCCCGGCCCGCAAGGGCAAGGTCCAGCTCATCGACGCGAGCGGCTTCTGGGTGCCGATGCGCAAGAGCCTCGGCGACAAGCGCCGCGAGATTCCACCGGAGCGTGCGCAGGACATCCTGAAGATCCTCGCCGACTTCCGGGACGGTGACACGCGCCGGGTCATGAAGGATGGGAAGGAAGAAGAGGTGGTCGTGAGCCGTATCTTCCCAACCACGCACTTCGGCTTCCGCAAGATCACCGTCGAGCGACCGCTGCGGCTGAACTTCCAGGCGACGCCCGAACGGATCGCACGACTCGACGACGAGAAGGGATTCCAGAATCTCGCCCAGTCGAAGAAGAAGGGCGCCGCCGGTGCCCGGGAGCAGGCCGAGGGGCGGAAGCTCCAGGATGCCATCCGCGCCCTCCTGCGCGGCCTGCCGGATACGCTGTTCAAGAACCGCGAGGAGTTCGAGCGCACACTCCGCGATGCGGCCCGAAAGGCCGGCCTCAAGCTTCCGGCCCCCGTCGAGAAAGCGATCCTGTCGGCCCTCTCCGAGCGCGACGAGACCGCCGCGATCTGTCGCGACAAGGAAGGCAACCCCGAGCCCGACCCCGAGCTGCGCGACACCGAGAGCGTGCCGCTCCCCGAGGGCGACGATCCCGCCGACGCGGAGGGGGTCCCGGCAAGCATCCAGGCCTTCTTCGAGCGCGAGGTCCGGCCGCACGTGCCGGACACCTGGATCGACACCGGGAAACGCGACCCGCGCGACGGCCGCGTCGGCGTCATCGGCTACGAGATCAACTTCAACCGCTACTTCTACCGTTACACCCCGCCCCGCCCCCTCGAGGAGATCGAGGCCGACATCCGCGCCATCGAGGGCGATATTGTCCGGATGCTGGCGGAGGTGACGGGGACGGGTGCCGGGGCGTAGCTGTGGCAAAACGTCGGCACCCGCGCATAAACGCCGACATTTTGTGTTGATTTCCCGGGTAGAGTCGACGTATATTGTCGGCATGCCGCGACGAGATGCCGACAATATGCGCCAAGGGGTGGGCCCGGAAGAACCCATCGGCCGCCTCCGATCTGCTGGGATTACCAGCTTCTTCCGCCCATTTCAGCTTGAAGCGGCGGGACTTACCCGCGACCAGCTTCCGGCCCTTGTGCGTTCGGGCGCCGTCGAGCGCATCGGCCGGGGGCTCTACCGGATAGCGGACGCCGAACCAACCGAGAACTACTCGCTCGCCATGGCCTGTGCGCGAGTACCGAACAGCATCGTCTGCCTGCTCTCTGCGCTACGCGTCCACGGAATCGGCACCCAGGCGCCGGCCGAGGTCTGGCTCGCGGTCCCGCACAAGGCCCGCGCACCGCGCGTTCACGAGCTGCGGCTCCGCATCGTCCGGTTCAGCGGTCCGGCCTGGACGTTCGGCGTGCAGAAGACGGAGCTCGAAGGGGTTCCCGCGCGGATCACGTCTCCCGCCCGCACGGTGGCTGACTGCTTCCGATTCGAGCGCCTGGTCGGGCCGGAGACTGCGATGGAGGCCCTTCAGGCTGCGCTTCGACAGCGCAAGGTGACGGTTGCCGCGCTCTCGCGCGTGGCAGAGGTGCTCCCGTCGCGCCGCCTGAGCGCGGGGCGGGACGTAATTTTGATATTATCGCCGCCCCCGCGGC
>JADGGM010000465.1 GCA_019689955.1 Gemmatimonadaceae bacterium | reverse complement strand
CCCTCCCCCTTCCGGCCGTGCGCCCGACCCTCGCCTCGCGCTTCCTCCTCGAGCGTCTCCCAGGTCGTGGACCCGGTGAGGTTGCGGTTCTCCTCCATGTCGCCCTGCAGATCGTCGCGCTTCTCCTTTTCGAGCGCGCGCTCGAGCTCCCGTTGCTCGTCGTCGTTCCTCGGTGATGTGGCCACGACCGCTCCTTGAGAGAGACCGGGGAAAAGGTGGCAGGGCACGTGCCACGGATGGCGCTGGAGGGGGCGCGGAGTCGAGGTGGCCACCGTCGAGCCTGCTATCCGTGGGAACCGGCCCGCGCATTCGGGGCTTGCTGCCATCGATCATTGGCCTTGCTCGGTCCGCACCGTAGCTTGCATGCCGTCACCGTTCACCTTCTTCGCAGGAGCACTCATGTCCCTGTTCTCGCGCGGAGGGCGCCCGCTCGCCGCGCTCACCATCGGGGCCGCGCTCTGTGCGGTGGCGCCGTACGCGCGCGCGCAGGCGGCCGCCCCCGCCTCGCCACCCGCCGCACCGGAGGTCGGCCAGCCGGCCCCCGATTTCACCGCGCCGGGCGCGACGCGCTACGGCCTGCTCCGCGACCCGATCAAGCTCTCCGACTTCCGCGGGAAGACGGTCGTCCTCGCGTTCTTCTTCAAAGCGCGAACCAAAGGCTGAACGATCCAGATGGAGGCGTACCGTGATCAGTACGCCAAGATCTTCCGGAACGGGAAGGACGTCGTGGTGATCGGCATGAGCGTCGATCCGGACACCGCCCTGGCGTCGTGGGCGCGCGACGAGAGCTTCCCGATCCTGTTCGCGAGCGACGTGGGGGGCGCCATCGGGAAGCAGTACGGCGTCTTCAACGACAAGTACAAGCTGGACTCGCGCGTCGTCTTCGTGATCGGCCCCGATGGCCGCGTCACGTACCGGGCGATGCCGTTCCGCGAGCTGGTGGCGTCGGCGTACACCGAGCTGGGGGATGCGGTGGCGAAGACGGCTGGAGCGGACTCGACCGCACATTGACGCCGGGCTCGGGAGGCGGGGCCGCTGCTCCGCCTCCCGGCCTTGACGCGTGCACGCTGCTGCGCCCAGGATGAGACATGGCATCCTCCCCCTCCCCGTCTCCGTCGCGCTCGCAGCGCCCGCAGCACCTTCGGTCTCCGTCGCCACGGATCGCCGCGCGCGGACTCCTGGCCGCGGCTGAGCGGGACCTGCAGCAGATCATCCTCGACATCCACGATGGGCCCGTGCAGGACATCTTCGGCGCCCTGTCGCAGATCCAGGTGCTGCGTCACCGCCCCGAGCTGCGCCATGGGGAGACCGCGGAGGTGCTGGCGCGCGTGGAAGCATCGCTCGAGCGCGCGCTCGGGGAGATCCGGAGCTTCATCGGCGCCTTCCGCCCGCCGGAGTTCGAGCGCCGCCCACTCGGCGCGATCCTCGAGGGGCTCGTGGTCCAGCACGAGGCGCTCACCGGGGCCAAGGTGAAGTTCACGCTGGAGACCGAGCTGCCGCCGGTCCCGCTCCACGTGAAGATCTCGCTCTACCGCATCCTGCAGGAGGCGCTCGCCAACGCCACGCGTCACGCCGGCGTGCTCCGCCACGAGGTCCGCGCGTGGGCCGAGGACGGCGAGATCGTCGTGGAGGTGCGCGACCACGGGCACGGCTTCGACGTGGCGAAGGTCCTCCGGAGCGAGAGCGACGTCGGGGTTGCCGGCGGGCACTTCGGGCTCCGCGGGATGCGCGACCGCGTGGAGATCATGAACGGCACCCTCGCGATCACGTCGGGGAAGCGCGGGACGCGCGTGACGATCCGGATCCCCGTCGCGTGACGGCGCCGGCGATGATCAAGGTGCTTGTCGTCGACGACCACCCGCTCGTGCTCGAGGGGCTCCGCGCGCTCATGGAGGCGGAGCCCGACATCCGCGTCGTCGCCACGACCACGGATGGGACGCGCGTGCCGGAGCTCGCGCGCCTGCATCGTCCGGACGTGGTGGTCCTCGACCTGGAGCTCGGCGCCACCAACGGCTACGACGTCCTCAAGCGGCTGCGTGCCGAGCAGCTCCCGGTGCGCGTCCTCGTGCTCACCGCGTACGGCGACGGTGAATCACTGCGCGCCGCGTTGGAGCATCAGGCCGACGGGATCGCGCTCAAGACCGACTCTCCCGCGCGCACGGTCGACGCGCTCCGCGCCGTGGCGTCCGGGGTGCTCGTCTTCCCGCAGGCGGCGCGGCGCTGGATGCGCAAGACCGCCGAGCGTCCCGTGGCCGGCCCAAACGCGCTCAGCGAGCGCGAGCGCGAAGTGTGGCCCCTCCTCGCCTCGGGGCTCTCCAACGCCGCCATCGCGCGCAAGCTCGGCGTGAGCCCGAGCACCGTGAAGTTCCACACCCAGAACCTCTTCCAGAAGCTCGGCGTGAGCAACCGGACCGCCGCGGCCGTGGAGTACGAGAAACAGATCCCCGCCGCGGCGCGCGGGCGGGACCGCACGTAGCCGGCGTCACCCTCCGCGGATCGCCTTCCACGCCGTCGTGGCCTTCGCCACGCCGCCACCGGGGAAGACGCGTGTGAGCTCGATCGGCTTCGCGCCGTTGTAGAAGGCGCCCTGCTGGCGCGTGTTGACCTGCTTGGTGGTCTTGATCAAGCCGCCGAGCTTTTTCTTGACGACGGTTTGCAGCACGTCGTGCATCTCGTAGAACTGGATGGTCACGTTCTGCTGCATGTAGAACTTCCAGTCGCGGCTGTCCTGCGCGCGGAAGCCGAACACCACGCCCCACGCGGTGGTGTTGACCATCTTGACGCGCTGCTTGTAGAGCGCCTCCATGGCCTTGTTGACGTCTTTCTCGAGCTGGTCCTTCGCGGGGGAGCCGAGGCGGGGGACCATGTACTGATCGCTCCGGAGCTGCTGCACGACCGGCCCGACGGTGCCGATGCCGAAGGTGGAGAGTCGGTTGAGCAGCTCGAGGAAGAACTGGTTCGAGTCCCCTTGCGTGGGCACCTCGTCGACGCCGACGCCGCCGGTGCCGCAGTGGAAGATCGTGGGGTTCTGCGGCGTCCCTTTGAACATGATCGAGCATCCGCTGAGGACTGCGGTGAAGAAGAAGCGCGGATGTTGGTGCTCGGGGAGCGCGGGGTCGGCGTTGGGGATGGTCAGCTCGACCGCGGCGCCGCGCCGGTCCCAGGGGAGGAAGTAGACCGGGAGCCCGACCGTCGTGGTGAGCGACGGTTGGATCATGACGACTTCGCCGCGCACATTGTGCATCCCTTTGTTGAGCTGCACGCGCGCGATCCCCCGCGCCTGATCGACGACGGTGTGGCGGAACCCCTTGAACTTGCCGATGGTCAGCTGTTGTTCGTGCTGGGGGACGTAACCAGCGGCCTTGTCTTCGGGGTAGAACGCGTACTTGCCGGCGAACTCCTTGGGGGAGGTCTGGAACTCGGTTTCGAGGGACACGGGGGGGTCCTGGGG
>JADGGM010000464.1 GCA_019689955.1 Gemmatimonadaceae bacterium | reverse complement strand
CCGGTGAGGGTGACGCCGTCGATCGGGATGTGGACGAGGCGCGCATCGACGGTGGGCGTGGTCGGGGTGTTCATCCGTCTGTCCTCCAAGCGGTTGGCCGGCGGGGCGGCGGCCGCGCGCGCCGCCGGACGAGCGGCTGCTCGAAGCATGCGCGTTGCCGGCGCTCGCGGGAATCAGGGGAGCGGGAACCCAGCGTCCGGAAAGTTCGCACATCGCGCGCGTCGCTCGGCGGCCAATCCCTGACGAGAATCGGGGGAACGAGGACAGACACGCGGTGCGGGCGAGCGCAGCTTCCTCGGAACCCTGAACGGGAGCATGGCGTGAGCCTCGGCGGCGACGCGTACTGGACCGATCCGATCGATGAGGTCTTCGCCGCACTGCACTCGGCCGAGTCCGGTCTCACCGCGGCCGAGGCGACGCGGCGGCGCCTGGCGTTGGGGTCCAAGGCCGCCGTACCACATCGTAGTACCGGAGCGTTCGGCCTGCTCGCCTCGCAGTTCGCGAGTCCGATCCTCGGGCTCCTGTTCGCCGCCGCCCTGCTTTCGCTCGGGCTCGGGGAGGTGACCGACGGGCTGATCATCCTCGGTATCCTCATCGTGAGCGGTCTCCTGGGGTTCTGGCAGGAGCACCGCGCCGCGGGCGCGGTCGAGGAGCTGCTCGCGCGTGTGCGCACCATGACGACCGTGGTGCGCGACGGCGTGCCGCAGCAGGTCCCAGTGGAGGACGTCGTGCCGGGCGACGTCGTGCGACTGGCGGCGGGCGCGTGCGTGCCGGGGGACGCGCGGCTGATCGAGGCGAACCACCTCTTCGTGGATCAGGCGGCGCTCACGGGGGAATCGTTCCCCGCCGAGAAGGCGCCGGGCGCGGTGCCGGCGGATGCCCCGCTCGCCGAGCGGACGAACGCGATCTTCCTCGGCACGTACGTCGTGACCGGGTCCGCGGTCGCGCTGGTCATCGAGACCGGGCGGGCGACGGCGTTCGGCGAGGTCGCCGCGCAGCTCGCGCGGCGCCCGCCGGAGACGGAGTTCGAGCGCGGAGTCCGGCACTTCGGCTACCTCCTGCTCAACGTCGCCCTCGTGCTCGTGGTGACGATCTTCGCCATCAACGTCGCGCTCCACCGACCGGTGATCGACGCGCTGCTCTTCACGCTGGCGCTCGCGGTCGGGCTGACGCCGCAGCTCCTCCCGGCGATCGTGAGCGTGACGCTCGCCTACGGCGCGCGCCGCATGGCACGGGCGCACGTGATCGTCCGCCGGCTCACGTCGATCGAGGGGCTGGGCGGGATGGAGATCCTGTGCACGGACAAGACGGGCACGATCACCGAAGGGATCGTCGCCATCCACGCGACGGAAGATGCCACCGGAGCGCCGAGCGAGCGGGTCCGGCTCCTCGCGTACCTCAACGCCGCCTTCGAAACGTCGTACACCAATCCGATCGATGATGCACTGCGCGCGACCGTTCCGCCCGGCGCCGAGCGGTACACGAAGGTGGCGGAGACGCCGTACGACTTCGTACGCAAGCGGTCGAGCGTGGCGGTGGCCTGCGACGGCGCGCGGATGCTCATCACGAAGGGCGCGCTCGCCAACGTCCTCGACGTCTGTGACTGGGTCGAGCAGCCGGGCGGCACCATGGCGCCGCTCGGCCCGGTCCGCGCGGGGATCGAGGCACGGCACGAGGCGCTGAGCCGCGACGGGCTTCGGTGCATGGCGATCGCCTACCGGCCGCTCCCCGCGGATGATCCTCCCGCGCGCGATGCGGAGCGCGGGCTCACCTACGTGGGGACCGTGAGCCTCTCCGACCCCCTCAAGCCGGACGCGCCCGCGGCGGTGGAGGCGCTGCGCCGGCTGGACGTGGCGGTCAAGCTCATCAGCGGGGACAACCGCCACGTCGCCGCGCGCATCGCCGCGGAGGCCGGGCTCGGCGCCGACGAGGTCTGCACCGGGGGAGAGCTCCGCCACGCCAGCGAAGCCGCGCTCGTGACCAGTGCGGCGCGCGTCAACGTCTTCGCCGAGGTGGAGCCGAACCAGAAGGAGCGCATCATCCTCGCCTTGAAGCGCGCCGGGTACACCGTCGGCTACCTGGGCGACGGGATCAACGACGCGGCCGCCCTCCACGCGGCCGACGTCGGGATCAGCGTCCAGACCGCGACCGACGTGACGAAGCAGGCCGCGGACGTGGTGATGCTCGAGAAGGACCTCGCCGTCCTCGCGCAGGGGGTGCGTGACGGGCGGCGCGCGTTCGCGAACACACTCAAGTACGTCTTCATCACGACGAGCGCCAACTTCGGGAACATGGTGAGCATGGCCGGGGCTTCGCTCTTCTCCGCGTTCCTCCCACTGCTCCCCAAGCAGATCCTCCTCCTCAACGCGCTCAGCGATCTCCCCGCGATGGCGATCGCCGCGGATCGGGTCGATCGGGAGATGCTGGCGTCGCCGCGGCGGTGGAGCAATCGCAGCATTCGGCGGTTCATGATCACGATGGGGCTCGTGAGCTCGGTCTTCGATTATCTCACCTTCGGCGTGCTCTTCGGCCTGCGCGTCCCCGCGCCGGCGTTTCGGACCGCATGGTTCCTCGAGTCGGTCGTGTCGGAGGTGTTCGTGTTGCTCGTGATTCGCACGCGGCGCGCGTTCTTCCGGAGCCGCGTGGGCGGGGCGCTCCTCTGGGCGAGCGTCGCGGTCGCTGCGGCGACGCTCCTGCTCCCCTACGCGGCGTTCGCCGAGCCGCTGGGGTTCACGGCGTTGCCGCCGGCGATGGTCGGTCTCATCCTCGCGATCGTGGCCGCGTACGTCGCGGCCTCCGAGGGCGCCAAGCGCTGGCTGTTACGGACGGAGGGGGCGTGGCGCGGTGACAGTGGGGGTCGCGGCGCGGCGCCGGGCGGCGCGCTCACTGCTTCGTACCGCGGCGCGACCGCACTTCGGGCTCCTGCGCCACGTCGAGCGGTGCAACGCTCTCACCGGACCGGCGCGGGCTCGGCCGATCCGCCGCGCTCACCTTCACGTGGTGCACCACCGGCCGGATCGCCGTGAGCAGGCGATAGCGGTCGGGGACGATGCGGACCGCGTACCCGTGCGCGCCCTCGAGCATCGCGCGCGGGACCTCGGCCTCGTACATGTAGACGCCGTTGCCGTACCCGCGGCCGCACCAGAGCGGCGTGCCGTCGTGCATCGGGTTCATCGCCGCCGTTTCGCTGCCGGCGACGAGCACGACGTTCACGTCCGCGGGAGTGAGCGCGCCGAGGTGGACCGATGCGCGCAGCGTCGTCATCGTATCGCGCCCGCCCGGTGTGGCGGGGCTCGTGTCGACGGCGGCGATGTGGACCGCCGGCCACTCGGTCCGGACCCAGTCGAGCCACTCCGTCCCGCCCGGCGGCGCGTTGTCCGGTGTGCGTTCCGCGGACGCGGATGGTGAGCTCCGGGAACTCTGCTCGCGGGTCATCATGGGGGACCTCCGGGGG
>JADGGM010000463.1 GCA_019689955.1 Gemmatimonadaceae bacterium | reverse complement strand
GTGGGGCTCGGCGTCACGACCCCCGCGCTCCGCGGGCCGGGTGGAGCGGCCACGATGTTCACGCGGTACATCGGCGGAAGCGCCGGGGGGCTGGACGAGCGCACGGCGAGGACCGCGGCGATCAGCCCCGCGTGCAGCAGGACCGAGACGCCGATGGGCGCGCCAAAGCGAACCTCGTCCTTCCGCCCTCGCCGGCTCACCGCCGCACGTCCTCCGGCTCGGCGACCAACCCCACGTCCCCGACCCCCGCGGCACGCATCACGGCGAGGACGCGGACCACGGTGCCGTACGGGACCCCCTGGTCCGCGCGCAGATAGATCCCCTGCTGCCCGCGGCGCGAGGCGAGCGCCTTGAAGCTCGCGCGGAACTCGGGGTAGGTGAAGCGGTTCTCGTCCACGTAGATCTCCCCCGCGCGGTCGATGCTCACCACGAGCCCGCTCTTTGCCTCGAGCGGGCGCGCCTGGGCCTGCGGGAGGGCCACGTCCACCCCACCCTGCATCATGGGCGCGGTGATCATGAAGATCACCATGAGGAGCATCATGACGTCGATCAGGCTGACGACGTTGATGTCCGCGTTGAGCGGGAGCCCCCGCGACCGGTGCCGCCGCGCCATGGTCAGATCCGTCCCTCGCGCACCATCATGGCGATGATCTCCGTCCCGAAGCCGTCGAGCTCGCTTTCCAGCCGGTTGAGCCGGTTGGCGAGGATGTTGTACCCGAAGACGGCCGGAATGGCGACGGCCAGGGCGGCCGCGGTCGCGGTGAGCGCCTCGGCGACCCCGGGGGCGACGGCGCCGAGGTTCCCCGACCCCTTCACCGCGACCCCGATGAAGGCGTCGATGACCCCCAGCACGGTCCCGAACAGCCCGATGAGGGGGCTCACCGAGCCGATCGTCGCGAGGGAGGGGACGAAGCGCGAAAGGCGGTCACGCTCCTCGCCCGTCTCGGCGTCGAGGACAAGGCGGAGCGCCTCGACCTGCGAGGCGCTGAGGGGGGACGAGCCGCCGGAGCGGTCGCGGAGCGCCCCCGGCTTCATCTCGGCGAAGAAGTTGACGGCGCGCGAGAAGACGCGGGTGAAGGGGCTGGACGGGGTGCGCCGCATCAGCTCCACGGACATGTCGAGCATGGGCGCGCGCCCGAACTCGCGCACGAAGGCGCGCCCGGCGCGCTCCACGCGCCGGAACTGCAACCACTTGGCGAGCATGATCGCCCAGCTCGCGAGGGAGAGGACGGCGAGCACGCCGAGGACGATCTTGGTGACGAGCGACGCCTGGAGGATCATGTCCGCCGGCGACGTGGGGACGGCGCCGCCGAGCTGCACGAGGGAGGGAGGCGCCTCGATCATGCCCCGGCCTCCTCGCGCTGCGCCGCGAACCACTGATACGTCTCGCGCAGGCCCTGCTCCAGTGTGACCTCGGGGCGCCAGCCGAGGACGCGCGCCGCCTTGTCGATCGCCACGGCGGAGCGGAGCTGCTCGCCAGGGCGCGGGGGGGCGTGCGTGACGGCCGACTCTCCGCCCGAGACCTTCCTGAGCATGTTCGCCAGCGTCAGCACGTCGGTCTCGATCCCCGTCCCGATGTTGAACGCGCGGCTGTCCACGCCGGTGGCCGGGGGGAGATCCACGGTGGCGGCGAGAAAGTTGGCGCGCGCGACGTCCCCCGCGTACACGTAGTCGCGCGTCTGGCGCCCGTCGCCGAACACGGTGAGCGGAGCGCCGTCGAGGAGCCGCCCGCAGAAGATGGCGACCACACCGGCCTCGCCGTGGGGGTCCTGGCGCGGGCCGTACACGTTCGAGTAGCGCAGGGCGACGGTGTCGAGGCCGTGGATGCGCGCGTAGTAGCCCATGTAGTACTCGACGCTGAGCTTCGCGGTGCCGTACGGCGACTGCGGGTCCTTGGGCGCGGTCTCGCTCGTCGGCGGCTCGACGAGATCGCCGTAGATCGCGCCGCCGGTGGAGGAGAAGATGAACCGCGTGCGCGCGCCGGAGGCGCGGACCGCCTCGAGCAGGTTGAGCGTCCCGACGATGTTGGTCTTCGCATCGAAGGCCGGATCGGCGACGCTCTTGCGCACGTCGATCTGGGCGGCGAGATGGCAGATCACGTCGAAGCGTCCGTCGCGCACGAGCGCGGCGGCGTCGGGGGAGGTGATGTCGAGGTGGTGGAAGGTGGCACCGGCGGGGACCTGTTCCCGCTTGCCGCTGGAGAGATTGTCGAGCACCGTGACGTCGTACCCGTTGGCGGCGAAGCGCCCGGCGACGTGCGATCCGATGAACCCTGCGCCGCCGGTGATCAGTGCGCGTCGCGCCATGTCAACTCTCCTCGCTGGGGGTGGGGTCGGTCGATGCCGGATCGGCGTCCGCGCCGTCCGGCTCGATGGCGAACAAGTAGCGGAGGGCGTCGACGATCGCCAGTCCGCGGCCGTTGGCCGACGCGGCGCGCAGCCGCACGCTCGGCTCGTGCAGGAACTTGTTCATCAAGGCTCGGGAAAAGTGTTCGACTGCCGCGCGGTCGCCCGCCGTCAGGTGCCCGAGGCGCCGCATCGCCCGCGAGAGCTCTTCCTCGCGCACGCGGTCCATCTGCGCGCGGAAGGCCTTGAGCACCGGCACGGCGGCGAGCCCCGCGAGCCAATTCCAGTACGTCTCCACTTCGGCGGCGATCACCTGCTCGGCGCTCGGCAGCTCCTCGCGCCGCCGCTCGAGGTTCGCCGCCACGACGGCCTGCAGGTCGTCCAGATCGTACAGGAACACGTTCTCCAGCGTGCCGACCGCGGGGTCGACGTCGCGGGGGAGCGCGATGTCCAAGATGCACAACGGACGGTCGCCGCGCACCCGCATGGCCGGTGCCACGTGCGCCGGCTCGACCACGGCGTGCGGCGCGGCGGTGGAGCAGAGGAGGAGGTCGACCTCGGCGAGCCGCGCCCAGCACTCGTCGTAGTGGAGCGCCACGGCGCCGTGCCGCGCGGCCAGCTCCTGCGCGCGCGCGTACGTCCGGTTGGCGACGATCGCGGTGCGCACCCCTTCCGCCACCAGGCACTCGAGCGCGAGGTCGGCCATCTCGCCGGCGCCAAGCACCATTGCGCGCCGCCCCTGCAGCGACCCGAAGATCTTCTTCGCCAACTGTACTGACGCGGAGCTGACGGAGGCCGCGCCGCGCGCGATCGCCGTCTCGGTGCGCACGCGCGAGGCGACGAGGAGGGCGCTCTGGAAGAGGCGGTTGAGGATCGCGCGCGACGCCCCGCGGCTCCGCTCCCAGGCGTCGCGCACCTGGCCGTGGATCTGCGCCTCGCCGAGGATCATCGAGTCGATCCCCGACGCCACGCGGTACAGGTGGGCCACCGCCTCGCGCTCGCGCCACACGTAGCCGTAGGCGCTGACATCGCTCCCCAGCCGCCGCGACAGGTACGCCCACACCTCCGCCACCGCGTCGGGCGCGCCGTTCCCCTCCCCCTCCCCGTTCTCGTT
>JADGGM010000462.1 GCA_019689955.1 Gemmatimonadaceae bacterium | reverse complement strand
GGGTACGACTCGATCACGGTGGACGCGCCGGCGGGGTGGGTGGCGGTCCGGCTCGGCGATCCGGCGGTGCAGGTCTCCGTGGCCGACCTCGCGAGCTCGGATGCGTGGGACATCGCCTTCGACGCGACCTCGGTGATGCTCAACGGTGGCGACGCCGGGCCCGGCGGCGTGACGGGATACTGCATCTGTCAGAACGCCGGCGCGACCGACGACGCGCTCACGCACATGACCCCGGCGTCGGAGCTCGCCGACTTCGCGGGCGTCACGAGCGCACAGGCGCCGAGCGATCCCAGCGCGTGGCAGCACGACTCGGTGAGCACGGTGATCGACGGCTGGTGGGCGTACGACGCCACCTCGCACGTCGTCTCGGCCGTGCCGGGGAAGGTGTGGGCGCTCCGCACGTGGGCGGGGGCGCCGTTCGTCAAGTTCCACGTCACCTCGCTCACCGGGAGTACGCAGACGAGCGCGGGGACGGTGCACGTGGAGTTTGCCGTGCAACCGGCGATCGGCGCAGGCATGGGGGCGCCGCAGACGGCGGAGATCGTGGCGCCGAGCGATGGGAGCCCGGTGTACTTCGACTTCGCGTCGAACAGCTCGTCGACCGACTCGAGCGCGCATGCGTGGGACATCGCGATCCAGGGATACACCATCCGCGTGAACGGCGGCGTGAGCGGGCCCGGCCAGGCGGGCGCGGTGCCGATGGACGCCGCGTTCGACGACATCACGTCGGTCGATGACGTGCCCGAGGTGGCGTACAAGGCGGACGCGTTCGGCGGGGTGTTCGCGGCGTCCAAGTGGTACCGGTACAACCTCGAGGGGCATCACCAGATCTGGCCGACGTACGACGTCTATCTCATCAAGCGCGGGGAAGTGGTCTACAAGGTCCAGATCACGGGGTACTACTCCGCGACCGGGGCGGCACGCCACATCACGTTCCGCTACGCGCCGCTGGCGAGCTGACCGGCGATGCGACGACGGATCCTGTCCCGGGTGGGGCTCGCGCCGCTCACCCGCTGGGTGGCGCTGGCCTGTGCGATCGCTGCGCCGGCGGCGCGCGCACAAGGTGGCACGGTGGTGGGGGAGCTGCGCGGCCGCGTGATCGACGCGGCCACGCGAGCCCCGCTCGCCGACGCGGAGGTGCGCGTAGCGGGGGCGGCGAGCAACGGGGGGGGCGACGCGAAGCGCATCCGACGGTACGTGGCAGCTCGCGCTCCCCGCGGCGCCGGACGCGGGGCCGGTGGTGATACGCGTGCGGCACATCGGATATGCGCCGCGCACCGTGACGGTGGCGTCGACGTCGATGCGCGCGCTCGTCGAGATCGCGCTCACGCCGGTGCCGCTCTCGCTCGACGCGGTCGTCGTCACCGCGTCGCGACGGCCGGAGCGGCTGAAGAACACGCCGGTCCCGACGGAGGTCATCTCTCGCGCCGAGATCGAGCGCACCGGCGCGATCGATCTGGCGTCCGTGCTCACGCAGCAAGTCGGCGTGCTGCCGGCCGCGGGGCACCCGTCGGGGGCGGGGATCAGGCTGCAGGGGCTCGACCAGCAGCGCGTGCTCGTGCTGCTCGACGGGCGGCCGCTCACGGGGCGCATCTCGGGGACGTTCGATCTCTCGCGCATCCCGGCGTCGATGGTGGACCGGGTGGAGATCGTGAAGGGGCCGCAGTCGACGCTCTACGGGTCGGACGCGATGGGGGGCGTGGTCAACATCATCACGCGGCGCCCGGTGCCGGGGGCGGAGCACGCGGACCTCACGCTGCTCGGCGGGACGCAGGGGCGGCGCGACGTGAGCGGCGAGCTCGCGGGGCAGATGTCCCACGACGTGAGCTACATCGCGAACGTGGGGCACCGTTCCGTATCGCTCGCGCCCGGGCTCGAGGATGACGGCGGCGCGTACGCGCGGCGGTGGGACGGCCTGGCGACGCTCCGCTGGACGCCGCGTGAGGCAACGACGGTCGAGACGAGCGCGATGCTCGTGGACGAGCACCAGCGGTGGCAGTCCGGGCAGCTCTACTACTTCAGCGACAACCGGCAGCTCGCGGCGCGCGTGGGCGGCGTGTGGGAGCCGGGGCGCCGGCGCTTCGCGCCGACGCTGCACTTCTCCGAGTACCGTCATACACCGTTCCGCGGCACGTCGCCCGAGCCGCCGGCGGGGGGCGCAGACGCGGAGGTGCAGCGGCTCATCGGCGCGGAGCTGCTCTCTTCGGCGACCGTCGGCGCGCAGGTGATCGACGGCGGGGTGGAGCTCGAGCGCGAGTCGATCCACTCGGTGGACGTGGCGAGCGGGGACCGGAGCATCTATTCGGCGGAGCCGTTCGTGCAGACGACGCTCGCCGTCGGCGCGCTGCGGGTGGTGCCGGGGCTCCGGCTCTCGTGGAACGCGCGGTGGGGGACGCACTGGACGCCGCGCCTCGCCACCCTCTGGCGCCCGGTACCGGCGCTCGCGCTGCGGGCGTCGGTGGGGTACGGGTACCGCGCGCCGGACTTCAAGGAGCTCTACCTGACGTGGGTGGACGATGTCCTCGGGGCGCCGTATGCCGTGGACGGGAACCCGGATCTCCGCCCGGAGACCTCGCGCAACGCGACGGCGAGCGTGGAGTGGGCGGGGAGCCGCGTGTATGGGCGGGTGCAGGTGTACGACAACCACGTCGACGACGTGATCGAGACGCGCGCGGTGGGGGACTCCGTTGGGTTCACCGTGTACACGTACGACAACGTGGACCGCGGGCGCACGCGCGGCGTGGACGTGGACGCCGGGCTCACGGTGGGGGCGGTGCGGCTGGACGGCGGCTACAGCTATCTCGACGCCGTGTGGCTCACGACCGGGGAGCCGCTGCTGGGCCGGCCCGCGCACACGGGGCGGCTCGCGCTCACGTACGCGGCGCCGTTCGGGCTCCGGGCGAGCATCACCGGGCTCGCGACCGGCCGCGCGCCGATCGCGCGTGATGATGACGGCGCGACGCGGTATCAGGACGCGTACGCGCGGCTCGACGTCCGGCTCGTGCAGGCGCTTCCGCGCGGTCTGGAAGCGATCGTGGGGGCCGATGATCTGCTCGATGCGCACCCCGCGAACTGGCCCGGCGCGGCCGAGCGGCACGTGTACGTGGGGCTCCCCTGGCGCGTGACCCGAGAGCGTGCCGTCCGGTGAGCGCGGGGGCGGGGGCGCGCGGGCATCACGGGTGCGGTGCGCTCGAGACGTAGCGCACCACGTCGCCGGGGGTGAAGGTGCCGCTGTGGTCGACGTCCTCGTAGACCACGACCACGGTCACGTGCTCGCCGGGGCGGCTCAGCGTGAGGAGGCCGTCGTCGGCGAGGTCGCCGCCGTCGTGGTCCTGGCAGCAGGCGTCGCGCAGGATGGCGCCGTGGGGGTCCACGTGGGCGGTGCGTGCGATGGCGAGGAGCGTGTCGCGGGCCGGCGGCGGGGGCGTGGGGTGATGGCGCGCGAGCACGAGCGCGCCGAGCG
>JADGGM010000461.1 GCA_019689955.1 Gemmatimonadaceae bacterium | reverse complement strand
CTCATGCGGAGCGCGCCGCACCGATGCGTGCGGAGCGCCGTGGCCGCGTACCGTTCGGCGCTCATGCCCGTTCCTCGCGCCGCCTGAGCGCCACCGCCGCCGACGACGCGCCGAGCGCCGCGCCGAGGGTGTCGCTCATCCAATCGAACAACTCCATGGACCGCCCTGGAATGAACTGTTGATGCCACTCGTCAGCCGCCCCGAAGAGCGACACGGTGAGAACGATCATCACGACGCCGCGGACCACGCGGTGCGCACGCAGCACCGACCGCGCGAACAGCCACGCAAAGATGCCGTACATCGTCAGGTGCACGAGCTTGTCGGTGCCGTGCACGCCGACCTGCGGCAGATCGGGCCCGGGGATGGACGTGAGCAGGAGAATGAGCGCCGCCCACGCCACGGGCGGCAGCCATCGTCGTGCGCTCACGCTGCCTCCGAGGCTCGCACGATGCGGAGAAACTCCTCCGGCGACTTCGCCGCCATGAGGTCGGCCCGGAGCTGCTCGCGGCGCAGCAGGCGCGAGATCCGGCTCAGCGCCTTCACGTGCGCCCCCGACGCGCTCTCGGGTCCAACGAGGAGGAAGAAGAGCTGCACCGGCTTCCCGTCGAGCGCGTCGAAGTCGATCGGCTGCGGCGAGACGCCGGCCACCAGCACGAGCTGGTCGACCGCCGGGGTCTTGCCGTGCGGGATGGCCACACCACCCCCAATGCCGGTGCTCAGCACCATCTCGCGATCCCGTACCGAGCTGAGAATGGAGTCCGCGTCCTGGCCGTTGCGGCTGCGCGTGACGAGCTCCACCAGCTCGCGAAGAACGTCACTTTTCGTACGGCTGCCCAGCGGAACCTTCACGCGGTCCGCCGACAGCAGCTCAGAGAGAAGCACAAAGGCTCCGGGGTAGTCGGACGATAACCTCGAAGATTAATGACGCCAGATGCCGCTCGGAAGCATCCGCCGGCGTGGACGCACCCGAGAAGCTTGGTGCCATCTTCATGTATGGCTTGAATTTAACCAAATCTCCCCCCCGCGGCTACGACCCCGCGCCCGGCGAGTGTACATTGCGGAGACCCCAGCGCTGCCCCGCGACCGATGCCCGACCGCTTGAATCTCCTGAACCTCCCGCCGGCCGACGCCGAGCGCGTGCTGCGCGAGCTCGCAACGTCGCGCGGCGAGCCCGCGTATCGCGCCGCCCAGGTCGTGCGGCGCTTGTGGAAGAACCCGGCCCCGGGCTTCGCCGAGATGACCGAGCTCCCCGCGGTGCTCCGCGTGAGCCTGGCCGAGCACTTCACCATCCCGCGCCTCGAGCTCGTCACGCGGCAGCAGTCGGTGGATGGGACGCAGAAGTTCCTCTTCCGCCTCCCCGACGGCCAGGCGATCGAGACCGTGATGATCCCCGACGGCTCGCGCGCCACGCTCTGCATCTCGTCGCAGGCCGGGTGCGCGCTGCAGTGCGCCTTCTGCGCGACGGGGCGGATGGGGTTCCAGCGCAACCTCGCGACGTGGGAGATCGCCGCGCAGGTGCGTGAGATGCGCCTGCTCGACCCGCCGGTCCCGGTGACGAACGTGGTGTTCATGGGGATGGGGGAGCCGCTCATGAACTGGAAGGCGGTCGACCCGGCGCTCACGATCCTCAACAGCCCCGATGGGCTCGGGATCGGCGCGCGACACATCACCGTCTCCACCGTCGGCGTGCTCCCCGGGATCGTCGCGCTCGGGGAGCGGCCGGAGCAGTTCCGGCTCGCGATCTCGATTCACGCGCCGAGCGATGCGCTCCGGCAGGAGCTCATGCCGATCAACACCAAGTACCCGCTCGCCGCGGTGATCGACGCGGCGAAGCAGTTCGACCGGCGCGTGACGTTCGAGTACGTGATGCTCGGCCGGGTGAACGACGCCACCGAGCACGCCATCCAGCTCGCGCGTCTCGCGAAGGAGTGTCGCGCGTTCGTGAACCTCATCCCGCTGCACGAAGGGGGCGGAACCACGTTCCGCGCGACGCCCCCCGCGCGGATCGCCACGTTCGCGCGCGAGCTGCGCGCGCACGGGGTGGAGGTGGCGGTGCGGAAGAGCCGCGGCACGGACATCTCCGCGGCGTGCGGGCAGCTACGGGTAGAACGGCTCGGCCGGCGGCCGCCACGACCGGCCGACCAGGACGGTCACGTCCACGTAGTGTGAGCTGTCCGGGCGCGCCACCACCGCCGCGCCCGGCCCCATCGCCCGCGCGACGAGCGCCGCCCACGCCGCGTGCCCCGTGCGGTCGAGCACCAACGTGCTGTCGCGGAGCTCCCCCGCGTTCCCCGACTCCACCACGTCGAAGCCACGGTCGCGCAGGAAGAACGTCGCGCGGCGTGCGAGCCCGCGCACGCGCGTCGCGTTGAGCACCTCCACGCGCACGCGCACCCCCTCGGGCGCGCGCGCGTCGTTCGGCGCGCGCACCAGCGTCCCGGCCGCGGGGATCACGCGCGTGCCGCCGCGCACCCCGTAGGCGACCATCGCCCCCGCGAGCACCACCACCCCGAGCGCCCCCGCGGCGCGCGCTAGCGTACGGCGTTCCACAGTGCCACGCTGCTCGGGTGCAGCTCGTGCCCTTCGCGGAGCGCGTTCTCGAGCCGCATCCGCACCACCTGCCGGAACGTCCCGTCGAACGCGTGCGGGACCTGCGCCGCGAGGTACGCGCGGTCCGCGCGCGCGTAGGGGCGGCCGGGCTCGAGGTAGTCGGCCATGTAGAGCGCCCGCCCCACGCGCGCCCACGTCGCGCACCCCACGGTGTGCCAGCGGATCGCCTCCAGCACGTCGTGGCGCGACTCCCCCTCGTGCGCGAGTCGTACCGCGGCCGCGGGGCCGTGCAGCGCCCCCGGCGGGAGCGCGAGGTCGGGGACGATCGCGCGCAGCTCCGCCTCGCTCGCGTCGCGGAGCGCGTCGTGCCACTGCCCCGCGTCGTGCCAGGCGCGCCGCTCCTCGGCGTCGAGGTGCATGGCGTCCGCCCACGCGTCGAGGAGCGCGGTCACGCGCGCGATGTGCGCGAGGCGGCGCTCCCCCGCCTGCGCCCACGAGGGGAGCTCAATCGAATCCGCGTCGGACATACGGCTCGAGAACGGCGTGGTTGCGAATGCTGGTCCGGGCAACGTAGTTCCACCCCTTGAGCTCCACCCCGCGCCCCACGGTGGCGTCCACGATGCGCGTGTACGGCCCGATCACGCACTCGGCCCCGATCTCGGTGTGCCCCTCGAGCACCGCCCCCGGGTACACCACCGTGTCGGGCCCGATCGTCACGTCGGCGTCGATCCACGTGGTGTCGGGGAGGAGGAAGCTCACCCCGCGATCCTCGTGGTACCGCACGAGCCGGTTGCGCATCGCGACGGCCGCGTCGGAGAGCGTGTGGCGGTCGGTGATGCGGATCAGCTCATCGGGGGACGTCGCGGCGATGCGGACCGCGCCCAACGGGTTGCGCGGATCGTCCGCCGAGGCGAGC
>JADGGM010000460.1 GCA_019689955.1 Gemmatimonadaceae bacterium | reverse complement strand
GTTGCTGGTGGGCTGGGTGTTGTGTATATGTGAAAGTCTCGGCACCTGCGATGCGCGCGCTCAACGCGCGCGTCGAGGTGCAGAAGGAGCCGATCGCCCGCGTGGCCGCGGACGCGCTGCGCGCCCTCGGTCTCGTGGGAACCGCCGCACTGCACGCCGCGCCGGTGCGCGCGGAGGCGACGTCGTTCTGGTCGTACCTCTGGCAGCGGCGCGCGGCGCTGCGCGCGGAGACCGAGCGCCACCTGGCGCTCGTCGCCCTCTCGCTCCTCGCCGGGATCGTGGTGGCGGTGCCGCTCGCGCTCCTCCTCGAGCGGGCGCGGCGCGCGGCCGAGCCGGTGATCCGCGTGACCGCGCTCCTGGAGACGATCCCGAGCATCGCGCTCCTCGCCTTCATGATCCCGCTCTTCGGCGTGGGGTTCTGGCCCGCGGTGGTGGCGCTCTGGCTCTACTCGCTCTACCCCATCGCGCGCAACACCTACACCGCGGTCCGCGACGCGGACCCGAGCGCCGTGCACGCGGCCCGCGCGCTCGGGATGACCCCGCTCCAGGTGCTGCGCTACGTGCGCACGCCGCTCGCGGCGCCGAGCATCCTCGCCGGGATTCGCACGGCGGCGGTGATCGACGTGGGGACCGCGACGCTCGCGGCGTTCATCGGCGCCGGCGGGCTCGGTGAGCCGATCGCGACCGGACTGGCGCTCGCGGACACGCGGCTCATCCTGTCCGGCGCCCTCCCGGCCGCGCTCCTCGCGTTGCTCGTGGACGGCGCGCTCGCGCTCGTGGAGCGGTGGACCACGCCCGCCCCGCTCCGCCGCGCGGCCGCAGGGCGGTGACTACGCCTCGTCCACCACGCGCAGACGGAAGATCGTCTCCTGGTACGGCCCGTCGCTCCGCCCCGTGCGCTTGGTCACCGCGCGCTTGAAGTCCTCGACGATCACGTACCCCGCCCGGCGCGCGATCTCGGGATAGAGATCGTAGCGGTCGTTCGCGACCACGAAGACGCGGGCGTCCGGCGCGAGGAAGCGGCGCAGGTTGCGGAACGCGGCGACGATCCCCTCGACATACTCGCGTCGCGCACGCTGCGACTTCCCCTTCGCCCGCCGCCCGATCTCGGCGCCATCGTGGCGCGGGAGGCCGAACAACTCGTACGCGTACACGTGCTGGTCGTGGTAGTCGATCTGCCCCACGTACGGCGGCGACGTGAAGACGCCGTTCACCCGCAGCTCGCCCAGGTCGATCGTGCGCGCGTCCCCCTGGTGGATGGTGATCGGCGCTTCGGAGCGGCACGCGGCGAACGCGGCGAGACGGCGGAGCGTGTCGGCGCTGTATGCGTGGATCTTCGTGATCGCGTTGTCCGTGGGGAGACAGGCCCGGCGGTGCTTGGCGCACCAGTACGGAACGCCCGGGCGGAGCGGTGCCCTGGGCGTCGCGAGATCGTGGTGCGGGACGAGGCGCGAGGAGCGGGCCGCGCGGCTCAGCAGCACGCGCAGCAGCTCGGGGTACCGGTAGCGCCCGGACGCGATGCGGCGGTGGTAGAAGAGGATCTCGAGCAGCGCGCGCGGCGCGTACCACTCGCGGAGATAGTCGCTCCGCCAGTCGGCCAGTGCGGTGAGCGCGACGATCGCCGACTCGAGGGTGAGGCGCCGGGGGCGGGGCAGCGCTCCGGCCGGCGCGGTGGAGGCAACGCGCGCGCTGAAGCGCCGTGTGCGCTGCTCGGCGTCCATGACCTCGCGGCGCAGCACGTCGAGATCATACACCGCCGTCTTGGCCCGGGCGATCGCGCAGTTGAACTCCGCGATGTCGATCCCGACCGCCGGCATGCGCATCTCGTTCGCCTGGACGAGCGTGGTGCCCGAGCCCATGAACGGGTCGAGGATCACCTCCCCAGGAACGAAGTAGTGCCCGAGGAACCATTCCACGAGCTGCGGGATGAACTTGCCGAGGTACGGGTGCAGGCGGTGGACGTGCTTCGTGCGCTCGCGCTCCGGGACCCCGAAGAAGGCGAGCTCCGGGCGGAGCCCCGGCTGCTGATGCTTCACGAGCCCCATCTCGGCGCGCCAGATGACCGCGATCAGCTCCTCGAGGTCCACGCGCAGCTCGCGGTGCCGGGCGCGCGCGATCGGGCGTCCGCGCGCGTCGTACTTGGAGAGCCGTCCGCGCTGGATGTAGTCCCGAACGTTGTGGGGTGCCTTCCCGACGGCTTTCGCGGCGTCCTTGAGCGTCACGAGATACCGGCTGGGCGTGGGCATCCTGAGCGCGTCTCCGTGTAGGGAGGGGAGGCCGTGGCCGCCGCGGCACCCCAAGGGCCCCCGATCCGGCGAAATACTGAGCCAACCCGTTCCGGCGTGCCACCCCCAACGGGGGGGGCCTCAGTGACAAAAATCACTCTCGGGGCGTCGAGGTTCGGCAAATATTGTCGAGTGCGCCGTGGGTTGCGTCGCGCGCGGGACTCCGTCGGCGGCGCCAACTGGAGCACCCCTTACCAGCTCACCAAACGAGGATTCGACGAATGAGACGTGTCTTTCCCGTGATCGCGCTGCTCGCGCTGGTCGCGTGCGACCAGTCCGGCTTCGGCGTCGGGGGCCGGGCGTCGGCGAAGGATTCCGTCGCCGCGCTCAACGCGCAGCTCGCGGAGGCCAAGGCCGTGGCAGCGCAGCAGGACTCGCTCATGCAGGGGTTTACGCAGACGACCAAGCTCCTGGACGACATCGACAAGGAGCTGTCGACCGTCAAAGGGCTCAAGTCGCACCTCCCGCTCGACGTGAAGAACGAGTCGGGGACGACCGACCCCAAGGCCGCCTACCGGGCCAGCCTGCTGGGGAAGGTGCAGGAGGTGACGAAGCTGCTGAGTGAGAGCCGGGCCCGCGTCCAGACGCTGTCCAAGCGGAACACCGCGCTGCAGGGGAAGATCGCCGAGTACGAGCAGACGATCACCACCCTCCAGTCGATGATCGATCGGCAGAAGACCGAGATCGCCGAGCTCACCGGCAAGGTCGACAGCCTGACCACCGCGAACACGCAGCTCGCGGCCACCAACGCCGCGATGGGGGACACCGTCACGCAGCTCCGGCGGGATGCCAACACGGTGTACTACGTGGTCGGCACGAAGAAGGAGCTGATGGCCAAGGGGATCATCGTGGAGGAGGGGTCGAAGTTCCTCTTCTTCGGCCACAAGGCGCTGGTCCCGGCGCGCACGCTCGACCCGAGCGCGTTCACGCCGATGAACAAGTGGTCCGACCTCCCGATCACCCTCCACATCCCCGACCGCCCGTTCAAGGTGGTCTCGCGGCAGGACCCGTCGCTCATCGAGCAGGTGAAGACGGCCGATGGCAAGCCGACGGGGGTGCTGCACGTGACGAAGCCCGCGGAGTTCTGGGCCACGTCGAAGTTCCTGATCATCGTCGAAGGGTAAGCCATCCACACCGCTCGGGGGGGGGGGGGGCCCCGGCGCCGGCCGCCCCCCCCCCCGGGGG
>JADGGM010000459.1 GCA_019689955.1 Gemmatimonadaceae bacterium | reverse complement strand
GTGGGGCGCTTCACGTGGGAGGCGACGAGTACGCCCTGACGAGCGAGGAGTGGCGGTGGGAGTGGAGCGCCCGCGGGATGGCTCGCGGGCGCTCCGCGCATGTAGTATGCTGACCACTCGCGCGGTGGCGTCGCGTCGGAGAGTGGGGAACGTTCGTGGCCCGCGGGCGGTCGCCCGCGCCTGTGCTCCTTGACCCGTGGAGGTTCCCATGTCGAGCACCCCGGAACCGGCCGGCGCCGCGTATGCGCCGGAGCTGCGCGCCGGCGTCGCCGAGACGAACCGGCGCTTCGAGGCAGCGATTGCCGCGGGCGATCCTGCCCGCGCGGCGCGGGAGGTCTACACGCGCGATGCGCGGGTGATGCCGCCCGGGGGCGCGACCGTGCTCGGCCGGGAGGGGGCCGCGCAGTTCTGGGCCGGGGCCGCGGCCCAGCTGGGGATCACGGGGGTGGCGCTGGAGACGGTCGACCTGCAGCCGCTCGGCGAAGGTGCCTACGAGGTCGGCCGCGGTGTGCTGACGGTGGGCGGTGGACAGCAGGTGGCCGCGAAGTACGTCGTCGTCTGGCGCCAGGAGGATGGGCGCTGGCGATGGCACGTCGACATCTGGAACCTGGAGCCCTGAGCCGAGAGGAGCGGCGCGGGCGCTCGGCGCGCGTAAACTCTGCGGGACGGGGTGCGCTGTGGACGGCCGTGGGACTCTGCTCGCGGAGGCGCGGCAGATGCCCAGCGGCGATGACCGCGCGCGGCAGCGGTGCCGGCACCGGTCACGATCACCGTGGACGCGACGTCCGACTGGCGCGCATATGCGCGCCGTGGTGCCGGCGACGCGGAGCTGGGGGGCAAGATGACCCACGGGTCACTCGCCCTGGCGAGCGATCACTGGCTCCCGTGGGTCCTGGTGGTGATCGTGCGGACGCTGAGGCTGGCGTCGGGGGCCGTCGTCGTATACTATCGACACCTGTTCCGCGCGACGGGAAAGCCCAGGGCGACGAGCACCGTCGCGCGGAAGCTCCGGTGTGATCCCTTCGGTAGGAGTTCCGCGTCACTCCCCGGTCACGTGTGCTGGGCCCCGGCCTGCGGACCCATGCTCGTGTCTTCCCGACAGGGGGGCGCTCGAAGGCGACTCCATAGCCCGATGCTCGCTCTCGGTCCTGAACGATGGAGAAGGAGTGCTCGATGGTGGGGCCGCACCACCAGGCACTCGTTTCAATGGCTGCGCGGAGCACAGGCAACTTGCAGCGGTTGCTCCTGATCGAAAGCGCTACCCGCTCAGGAAACCCAATCTCGTGCCAGTCTGAATGGACGTATTCGACCTCCGCAATCAACTCGTAACACGCTACGAGAAATTCGCCCGCTCGTTCACGACCATTCGTGCCGCCGACATCCGCGATCAGGTCGACGCACAGTATCGCAGCGGCCGATTCTGGCCCGATCCCCTCATCCAGCTCAACCCGCGCTTCGAGCCGGCAGAATCTGTTGACGAGCTCGTAGCCGCCGGGGTCCTCCACCCTGATACGGGCAGGGTCTTCCAAATTCGGCATGCGAGCGGCAGCGGCAGTCGCGCTGAGTCGCTCAGGCTCTGGCTTCACCAGCGGCAGGCCATCGCGCTCGCCGGCCGCGGCGAAAGCTTCGTCGTCACCACGGGCACGGGCTCGGGCAAGTCGCTGTGCTTCTTCGTCCCGATCATCGACGCCGTCGCTCGTGGCAGAGCGAACGGCCATGGGCGGACGCGCGCGATCGTCGTATACCCGATGAACGCACTCGCGAACTCCCAGTCCGAAGAGCTGAGTAAGTTCCTCGACTCGCTCGATACGCCCGTCGCGACGTACGCCCGCTACACGGGTCAGGAATCGCCGGAAGAGCGCGAACGGATTCGCCAGAACCCGCCCGACATCCTGCTCACCAATTTCATGATGCTGGAACTGCTGATGACGCGGCAGGACGAGCTGGATCGTCAGGTGGTGGAGAACTGCCAGGGCCTCGAGTTCCTCGTGCTCGACGAGCTTCACACCTACCGCGGAAGACAAGGCGCCGACGTTGCGCTGCTCGTGCGTCGCGTCCGTGAGCGGCTGGCTACACCGAACCTGGTCTGCGTTGGCACGTCCGCCACGATGGCGTCGGAGGGAACGTTCGCGGAGCGGAATTCGGCGGTCGCCGCCGTCGCATCGCGCATCTTCGCTGCGGACATCCCGGCCACGAACGTCGTAACCGAAACGCTCATCCGTGCCACGGATCCGCACGAAACGGCTGAGACGGTGGCACCGCGGCTAAGTGAGGCGCTGCGCACGCCCCTTCCAGACAACGCGTCGGACGCCGAGATCGCGGCGAATCCGCTCGCCATCTGGGTGGAGACGACCCTCGGCATCACGCGCGACTCGGACGGCAAGTGGGTGCGTGCCAAGCCGCGCACGCTTGCGCAGGCCGTCGAGGAGCTGAAGCGCGTCACCGGCGTCGCCCCATCGGAATGCCAATACGCTCTGGAGCGGTTCCTCCTGCTCGCCGCATCCACGGAAGCCGCTCGAACGGGAAGATCGGACGCGCACGATACGCCATTCTTCGCCTTCAAGCTGCACCAGTTCCTCTCGGGAGCAGGAACGGTGTTCGCCACCTTGCAGCGTCCCGGCGAGCGGCGCGTAGAGCTCGATCCGCAACCACTCCTACCGGGCGACGCCGGGGTGCGGCTGTTCGATACGCATTTCTGCCGGTCGTGCGGCCATGAGTATCACCCCGTGCGCTATCGGCCACATGGGGACGGCGTCTTTCTCCCACGGTCGATCGACGATGCCCCGCGCTCGAACGACGACGAGGACACGACCGAGGACGCCGAGCACGAAGTGCTGGGCTTCCTGACTCTTGACCCCGGTCCGGACGACGACCCAGAGCTGCCGTTCCGATTCGCCGGGCAGGACACGGACTACCCCGAGGAATGGCAGGAAGAGGCTCGCGACGGCTCGGTACGTCTCAAGGCGCACTATCGCCGGCACCGGGCGCAAGCAGTCCGGGTCCGTCCCGACGGAAGCACGGGAGCCGATGGCCTGCCCGCGTGGTTCGCGCCGGGCAAGTTCCGCTACTGCCTCCGGTGCGGAGAAACCTGGGGAACCCAGGGCAAGGACATCACGCGACTGGCGTCGCTATCAGCGGAGGGCCGGTCGTCCGCGACGACGGTGCTCACCTGGGCCGCTCTGCAGTGGATGCATGGTGAGCCAGCACTCGCGCCGTACAGCAGGAAGCTGCTCGGCTTCACCGACAACCGCCAGGACGCTGCGCTCCAAGCCGGGCACTTCAACGACTTCATCTTCGTTTCGTTGCTGCGAGGCGCGATGCTGGCCGCGATGGACGAAGCTGGGCAGAACGGCATCGGGCGCCACGAGCTCGGCGCGGCCCTCCAACGAGCGCTCGGGTTCGACCGCCAGGTTCCCCCCGGTACACCGGCGGCAGATTCACACCGATCCATCTGGATGGCGGATCCGGACAAG
>JADGGM010000458.1 GCA_019689955.1 Gemmatimonadaceae bacterium | reverse complement strand
GGGGGGGGGCGGGGCAAACGTGCGGGCCCCCCGCTTCGCGTTACCCGCCTCGCCTCGACGCCGCGCGTGCGCGTACGCGCGTAGCACCGCGTTCATGCGCGATTGGTAGCCGGGCCCTCCGGATCGGAAGAAATCGAGCACGTCGTCATCCACGCGCAGCGTGACCGGCGTCTTACCGGGGGGCGGCTCCAGCAGCCTGGCGTTGCGCCAGAAGGCTTCATCGAGAATGGGCGCAGCATCAGGATCGCCGGCAATCGCACGCTCGATGTCCGCATCGCTCTGCCGCACGACTCGCTCCCAATCAGACCGATCTCGCATCTTCGCGAGCTGCGCGGCGCTGACTCGCACCATGCGCCCCACGCCCTTTCGTGCGCTACGCTCCCGCGCGGCGCCAGTATGCTTCTTCTTCATTCTGCCTGGCCCTCCGGGCCGAGATGATCCGACAGCCCCCGCCACGACGCAGCGTGTAGACGATCGCGACGACCTTCCCGGTCTCCTCATGTGCGCCGGTCCCGACCCAGCGCGCCTCGCCCCCGCGATCCGACCGGTAGACCAAGACATGGCCGGCCGCCAGTACCTTCGCGGCGGAGCCAAAGCTCAGGCCGTGCTTCGCGAGGTTTACCGCCTCCTTGACGGGGTCCCACTCGAAGTGCTCCACGGAAGCTGCGGAGTGTATGTACAAATGTCAATGTCGCGCGACGCCGCGCGAGGGGGCGCGCCGCGCAGCTGGCGGCGGTCGCCGCCCCGGCGCGCGGAAGATCGCCGGGTCGCGCGGGTGCACGTCGAACAAGATCACCGTGAGCACCTGCGCGATCGCCGCGGCGAGCGCGAGGCCGGCGGTCATCCCGATCGCGAGCTGCACCACACCCTGACGCACGATCATCCCCAGCACATCGCCGCGCTGCGCGCCGAGGGCGATCCGGATCCCCAGCTCGCGGCCGCGGCGGCTCACCGAGAACGCCATCACTGCGTACAGCCCCACCGACGCCAGGAAGAGCGCGACGACGCCGAAGATCATGAACAACGTCCCGAACAGCCGGTAGAACCAGGTCGGGCGCTGCAGCGCCTCCTGCATGGAGTACACCCAGTCCAACGGGATGTCGGGGTTGAGCGAGGCGACGGCGTCGCGCACCTGCGCCGTGAGCGCCATCGGGGCGCCGCTGGTACGCACGGCGATGCTCATGAAGCTCGAGGGCTGCTGGTCCACCAGGGCGTACAGCATCGGCTGGATGATGCGCGATGGGTCGCCCGTGCCGCCGGAGTACGTGTCCGGGACGACCCCCACGATCTGCATCCACGGCGCCTTGCTCGTCGGCCCCCCCAGACGGACGCGGCGCCCGTTGGGCTTTTCACCGTGCAGCAGGTCGCGTACGAAGTTTCGCACCGGGCCTCCGGCCGGCACGCCGCCGACCGCCGGCCGTGCCCGCTGGCGCGATCGCGCTTCCAGGGAGAGATTCGTGCGTTGCGGCTCACCCGCCGCGCTTCACATTCAGCACTTCACGCCCATGCGCCTTCGATTCGCCCTCCGCGCCCTGGCGCTCCTCGCGCTCGCCGCGCCCCTCGCGCCGGCAGCTGCGCAGGAGCGCGCGCCGTCGTTTCCGCGTGCCACGCGCGCGGTACGACGCGATCTCCCCCTGGGGCCCATGATCCGCCGCGCCTACGCGGCACACACGCGCGACTCCAGCGGGACGCCGGGACCGCGCTACTGGCAGCAGCAGGTCGACTACTCGATCGACGCGCGCCTCGACGTCGACTCGGCCGTCCTCCACGGGGAGGAGTCGATCACGCTCCACAACAGCTCCCCGGACACGCTCAGCTCGATCGTGCTCCGCCTCTACCAGAACTACTTCCGCGCCGACGAGGCGCGGAACGACTACGTCACCGACATCACCGACGGCATGATCGTCGAGCGCCTCGTGGTCAACGGCACGCCGGTGAAGCTCGACGATCCGCGCGCGTACGCCGTGGACGGCACCGTCGCGCGCGTCGCGCTCGCGTCCCCCATCCTGCCGGGCGCGGAGGCGCAGATCACGGTGCGGTGGCACTTCACCGTCCCCAACGTGCCGAGCGGGGAGCGCGGCGAGCGCATGGGACGGTGGGGGACGGAGCTCTACCAGGTCGCACAGTGGTACCCCCAGGTCGCGATGTACGACGACCTCCGCGGGTGGGACACGGACCAGTACCTCGGGAAAGGGGAGTTCTACAACCAGTTCGGCCGCTTCGACGTGCGCATCACCCTCCCCGCCGGGTGGCTCGCCGGCGCGACGGGGACGCTCGCCAACCCGGACGAGGTGCTGTCGGCGACCACGCGCGAGCGGCTCGCGCTCGCCATGCGCGCCGACTCGACCGTGCACGTGGTGACCGCCGCGGAGCGCGGCGCCGGCAAGGCGACGACGGCCGGGACGTCGCTCACCTGGCACTTCACCGCGCCGCTGGTGAACGACTTCGCGTTCGTGGCGTCGAAGTCGTTCGTGTACGACGCCACGCACGCCATGGCGCCCAACCCGACCCTCGTGCAGGTGCTCTACCTCCCCGAGCACCAGGCGTACGCGCAGACCGCGCAGATCGCGCGCTTCGCGCTCGAGCACCACGCGAAGACGGTGATGCCGTACGACTTCCCGCAGGCCACCGTGGCCGACGGGCCGGAGAACGGGATGGAGTACCCGATGATCATCTTCTCCGGCCCCGGGTTCGGCGTGGTGACGCACGAGCTCGGGCACCAGTGGTTCCCGATGATGGTCGGCTCGAACGAGACGTGGTACGGCTGGCAGGACGAAGGGTTCAACGAGTACATCGACGGCCTCGCGGCCGCGGTGTACCGCAAGGCGCCCGCCAGCGACGACGGCGCGGGCGCCGCGTACCGGCGGATCGCCGGGTCCGAGCTCGAGGCGCCGATGATGTGGCCGTCGGACTTCGCCGGGCCGTACTACGAGATCCAGGCGTACGTGAAGGCCCCGCTCGCGCTCCGCGCGCTGGGTGGTGTGGTGGGGGACAGCGCGGTGCGCGAGGCGTTCGCCGCGTACGCGCAGGCGTGGCGCTACAAGCATCCGTCGCCGTGGGACTTCTTCGCCTTCATGGACCACCGGCTGGGGACGGAGCTCGGCTGGTTCTGGAACGCCTGGTGGTTCACGACGCAGACGTTCGACCAGGCGATCGCGAGCGTGGCCCCGCGCGCCAACAGCGTGGCCGTGACAGTGGAGGATCGCGGCGAGATGGCGATGCCGATCATCTTGCGCGTCGAGTACGACGGCGGCCGCACCGAGACGCTCACGCGCCCCGCCTCGGTGTGGTTCGGCGGGGCGCGGACCGCGGTCGTGTCGGTGCCGCTCGGCGGGAAGCGCATCGTGCGGCTCACGCTCGACCCGGAGAACCGCTTTCAGGACCTCGACCGCTCGAACAACGTCTGGACCGAATCGCGCGCGGCGCGCGGGGGCGCCCCCCGCGCCCCCGCGGGCCCCCCCACCACCACCAAAGC
>JADGGM010000457.1 GCA_019689955.1 Gemmatimonadaceae bacterium | reverse complement strand
AGCGAGGCCCAGGATTCCCATGCTTGCCAGAGCTGCCGCCGCAGCGCGCATCCGCATGTCATCTGCCTCCCGCGCCGTCGACATCGAATCGGGGCGTAGCTCGATCACCCAATGGGTGACCGCTCACGATTCATGGTCAAGTGCAGAATTGTGTGTAGATCGTTTCTGGGTGCTCGGGTGATCTACACGTGATCTATGCCGTGTCAGCCGCCTCCTCGGCTGCGCGGGTCTGGGGCGTGGCGCCGACGTAGCGCCGGCTGAGCCACTGTTCGTTGCGCTCGGCGGCGAGCGCGCTGGCGAGGCGGAGGAAGCTGGCCTCGTTCGGGAAGACGCGGACGATGCGCGTGCGCCACGCGGCGAGCGCGGCGCCGAGCGTCTTGGCCAGCGCCGAGATTGCACTCGCCGAGATCGTCGTGCCGCAGAGCGGCTCGACCACCGCGCTCACCTTCCGCGTCGAGATCCCCTGCAAGTACATCTCGACCAGGGCGAGCACGAGCGCCTGCTCGCTGCGCTGGTAGCGGGCGAAGAGCGTGGGCTGGAACTGGCCGGCGCGGTCGCGGGGCACGCGGAGCTCGAGCGCGCCCACGCGGGTCAGCCGCCGCCGGCGGCGGTGGCCGTTGCGCACGCCGCGGCGCTCGGGGCTGCGCTCGAAGCGGGCGGCGCCGAGGAACTGCCGGAACTCGGGCTCGAGGGGCTGGTGAATGAGGTGCTGGAGCATCGCGCGGAGCGCGTCTTCGGGCGCTCCTCCCCCCGATTGTGGGAGCGAGAGAACGGTGCCATCCTTGAAGAGACTGGTCATCGCCTATCCTCTGGGCATCGCGGCGTTGGCGCGCCGCTGGTTCGGTTCGACACCCAGAAGATGGACGGTGGCCAGTCGTGCTTGGACCCCCTCGGGCTCCCTCACCTCAGCCGGCCCGCCGTCCCGATTCTACACAAATTTCTGCACACTCCCCGAACGGCCTCCGAGTCGGTGGCGGGAAGACACCAGGGGGAGGCGCCGACAGGAGCACGTCGAGCTGCGTGAGTCCAATCCTGGCGGCGCCCCAAATACTCACTCCACCAACTGCAAATGCCAGTACACGAACTACTGGCTGGATGAAACATCCAATCATCCTAGAACCTATCCTATAAATGGAGTGTAGCACTTCGGGTCGTCGTTGTCGCAACAGGTGGCGTTGGACCCGAAGTAGGCAGCACCCTGATGGATTTGACGGATCAGCACTGGGCAGTGCTTCACCCACTCATCCCCACACCTCCTCGCCGGGCAGACGGCCGCGGCCGTCCCTGGGCCGACAACCGTAAGCTGCTCGATGGCATGCTCTGGGTCCTGCGCACTGGAGCGCAGTGGGAAGACCTGCCCCGGCGCTACGGCAGCAAGTCGACCTGTCACAGGCGCTTCCAAGCCTGGGTGGAGCAGGGGGTGTTCGAAGCCATCCTCACGGCCCTGGCCGATGATCTCCAGGAGCGCGGGCGACTGGACCTCAGCGAGTGCTTCGTCGATGCGACCTTCGCCTCGGCGAAAAAGGGGGGCCCGCGATCGGCCCGACGCGCCGCGGGAAGGGCACGAAGATCATGGCAGTGGCAGACCGCGCTGGTCTTCCTCTCGCCGTCGACGTGGCAGCTGCTTCGCCAGCGGAGGTCACGCTTGTTGAAGCGGTACTCGCGCGGCGTTTCGTCCGTTCGCTCCCCGAGCGGCTGATCGGCGATAAGGCGTATGACAGTGACCCGCTCGATCAGCGACTCGAGGAGCTGGGCATCGAGATGATCGCCCCGAACCGAGCGAAGCGACGGGCGCCCACGCAGGACGGCCGCCCCTTGCGTCGCTATCGGCGCCGCTGGAAGATCGAGCGCCTGATGGCCTGGCTGCACAACTTCCGCCGGATCGTCACGCGGTGGGAAACGAAAGTCGAGAACTACTTGGGGTTCGTGCATCTGGGCTGCGTTCGCATCCTGCTGCGCCAAACAACGTTTATGGGATAGGTTCTAGCTCATCGCCAGGCGATCCGAAGCGCTCCCAGAAAGGAAAAGTTGTTGCTCCAAAACGTCAACGGAACACTCTGATACAAACGCACGCCAGGCTGGGCTACGGCATAGACCGTATCGAGCTTGAAGAGGTAGACCGGGGTGTCCGACAACGGGAGCTCAAAGATGCTATCGACTTGATGCGAAGCGCGCTGACAAAGCGAATCCGTCGAGACTAAGGTGATCTGACTCGTATCGATGACGGGCATCCTCAGACTATCCCGCAGCGTGACTCCCGGCTCAGTTGTATCCATAACGAGCTTGCTCAAGTACGCGCGGAGCAACACCGCATGGGTATCTGCGCCGATACAGAAGGGCGTCGCTTGCCGTACAGAGAGAGCCGTCACGGGTCGCGCGCTCGTGGCGCCGATCAGACATGCTCCCACAAGCCCTGCCATTATCGCTACAATCTTTCGCACACCCGTCGCTCGAGGCATGGCATCTCCGATGTCTATGACAACCCGACAGACATTTCGTCCTGTGAAGAGTCCTTGGGCGTATGTACCGAGACTACCGTCCGTGCTTTAGGCAAACCGAATTCTTGTCTTTGCGATGCCACACATTCGGGTTATTGGCCTCGTCCCCTACGGGCACTTGTGTAGTATCATGGGGCAGCATGTACACGTGCCCATCCTTCGAGATGGTGTAGCCGTCAATCGCACTCGATCGGACGACACTCCAGTCCTGATCACTTCCTCCTCCGTTCCCACTGGAATTTGCCCGCGGCGCACGGAGGCCGTCATTCCGCCGTTGAGCCCAGCGAACAACTCTGCCATTCGCGAGCGTGTCCGGTGGACAGCCGTATACGGGATCTCCGTCATTGGACGGGTGCGTATGGAAGGTGACAATAGCGACGTCACCGACACTGTCGCCCGGCACGTACTGCAGATGCGAGAAGCACTCAGTGGTCGTTGAATCGGGAATGTACTTCAGGTAATAGGACCCATCGGGACGTTTGAATATGAGACCGGCGCGTTCCTTCTTGACCCCGGTACCCGGCGTCGCCGAAGGATTGGAGGCAGCGAGTTCATCGAGCATCTGCTTTCGAACCTCCGGCGAGTCCAGGATGGAATCGCCCGTCGCCGCACATGGCGTGACAGTGACGGTTGCAAAGGCGAGCACAGTGACGCCGTTCATGACGGCTTCGCACGTCAATGTGCCTGACTCGTAAAATTCACCCATGCAGGAAGAGGACCCGGCCGTACACGCGGACAAGTTGGTCAGCGCGTGTCCATTCGTCGGTGCCACCCCGTTCCATGTCCACGCGGTCACCGTGAATGGCGTCGTGCTCGTCGTCGCCTGAAAGGTTGCGGTGTTGCCTGGGTCAAGGGACTTACTGGAGGGGTTGATGCGCAATGAATCCGGCTGCGCTGTCACGTGCACGCCTGCCGTCTGACTCACTCCCGCGATCATCTCCTCCACGTACATCGTCCCCGACTCCGTGATGACCTCCTGGCA
>JADGGM010000456.1 GCA_019689955.1 Gemmatimonadaceae bacterium | reverse complement strand
CCCCTGCCCCGCCCGCGCCGCCGCGCCGTTCAGCACGGGAGCGAGGAACTGCCCCGTGTAGGATTCCTTGACCCCCACGATCTGCTCCGGCGTCCCCGCCGCCACGAGCGCGCCGCCGCGCGAGCCGCCTTCCGGCCCGAGGTCGATGATCCAGTCGGCGGTCTTGATCACGTCCAGGTTGTGCTCGATCACGAGCACCGTGTTCCCCTTGTCGACCAGGCGGTGCAGCACCCGCAGGAGCAGTCGCACGTCCTCGAAGTGCAGCCCCGTGGTGGGCTCGTCCAGGATGTAGAACGTGCGCCCGGTGTCGCGCTTGGACAGCTCCGTGGCGAGCTTCACGCGCTGCGCCTCGCCGCCGGAGAGGGTGGTCGCGCTCTGCCCGAGGTGCACGTAGCCGAGCCCCACGTCGAGGAGCGTCTCGAGCTTCTGCCGGACGCGCGGCTGGTTCTCGAAGAACGCGCACGCGTCCTCGACCGTCATGTCGAGCACGTCGGAGATGTTCGCGCCGCGGAAGCGGACCTCGAGCGTCTCGCGGTTGTAGCGCTTCCCCTTGCACACTTCGCACGGCACGTACACGTCGGGGAGGAAGTGCATCTCGATCTTCACCAGCCCGTCGCCCTGGCACGCCTCGCACCGCCCGCCCTTCACGTTGAAGGAGAAACGCCCGGGCCCGTAGCCGCGGATCTTGGCGTCGGGGAGCTCGGCGAACAGCTCGCGGATCGGGGTGAAGAGCCCCGTGTACGTCGCCGGGTTGGAGCGCGGGGTGCGGCCGATGGGGCTCTGGTCGATGTCGATCACCTTGTCGATGTGCTCGAGGCCGGTGATGCGGTCGTGCTCCCCGGGGATCACGCGCGCACGATAGAAATGCCGCGCGAGCGCTCGGTGCAGGATGTCCTCGACGAGCGTCGATTTCCCCGAGCCCGACACGCCGGTGACGGCGACGAAGAGGCCGAGCGGGATCTCGATGTCGAGGTTGCGCAGGTTGTGCGCGCGGGCGCCGTGGATGCGCAGCATCCGGCTCGGCTCCGGCGCCCGCCGCTCGGCGGGAATCTCGATGCGCATCGCCCCGCTCAGGTATTTCCCGGTGAGCGACGCCGGGTTCTTCATCACCTCCTCGACCGTCCCCTGCGCGACCACGAGCCCGCCGTGCTTCCCCGCACCGGGGCCGAGGTCGATGAGGTGGTCCGCTTCGCGCATCGTCTCGTCGTCGTGCTCGACGACGATCACCGTGTTCCCGAGGTCGCGGAGCTGGCGCAGCGTGTTGAGGAGGCGCGCGTTGTCGCGCTGGTGCAGGCCGATCGACGGCTCGTCGAGGATGTACAGCACCCCCACGAGCCGCGAGCCGATCTGCGTGGCCAGACGGATGCGCTGCGCCTCACCGCCGGAAAGCGACTCCGCGGAGCGGCCGAGCGTGAGGTAGTCGAGCCCCACGTCGACGAGGAAGCGCAGCCGGTCGCGCACCTCCTTGAGGATCGGCCCCGCGATCTCGGGGTCGAGCCCCGGGCGATTCTTCGTGCGCAGCGGGAGCCCGTCGAAGAAGCGGAGCGCCTCGGTCACCGAGAGCTCCACCACCTCGCCGATGTTGCGCCCCCCGACGGTGACGGCGAGCGACTCGGGCTTGAGGCGCCGCCCCTGACACGCCTTGCACGGCGCCTCGATCATGTACTCCGAGAGCTCGGCGCGCACGGCGTCGGACGTCGTCTCGAGGTAGCGCCGCTGGATGTTGGCGAGCACCCCTTCCCACGCGCTCTGGTAGTCGCCGCGGAAGCTCGCGGTCTCCATGTGGAAGGTGGTCTTCTTCCCGCCGCTCCCGTGGAGGATCACGTCGCGCACGCGCTGCGGGAGCTCCCCCCACGGCGTGTTCAGGTCGAACTTGTACTGCTTCGCGAGCGCCGGGAGGATCGACTTGCGGAGGTGCCCCGTCGGCTCCCCCCACGGGAGGACGACCCCCTCGAGGATCGAGATCCGCGGATCGCCGAGGATGAGCTCCTCGCTCACCTCCTTGCGCGTCCCGAGTCCCCCGCACTCCGGGCACGCGCCGAACGGGGAGTTGAACGAGAACTGGCGCGGCTCCAGCTCCGGGAGGGAGATCCCGCACTCCGGGCAGCCGTACCGTTCGGAGAAGAGGTGCGCCTTCGCCCCCGCGCCATCGGTCGACGTGTGGAGCACCACTTCCACGAGCCCGTCGGCGAGCTTGAGCCCCGTCTCCACCGAGTCGGTGAGGCGCCCGCGATCCTCGGCGCGCACCACGAGGCGGTCGACGACCACCGAGATGCTGTGGTTCGTCGACTTGGCGAGCTTGGGCGGTGCGGCGAGCTCCACCTGCTTCCCGTCCACGATCGCGCGCACGAACCCCTGCCGGCGCGCCGACTCGAAGATGTCGCGGAACTCCCCCTTCCGCCCGCGCACGAGCGGCGCGAGCACCTCGATACGTGCCCCTGCGGGCCAGCTGAGAATCGTGTCGGCGATCTGGGTGGCGCTCTGCCGCTGCACCGGGCGCCCGCAGTTCGGGCAGTGCGGCGTCCCCACGCGGGCGTAGAGGAGGCGGAGATAGTCGTAGATCTCCGTCACCGTCCCCACCGTGGAGCGCGGGTTGTGCCCGGCCGTCTTCTGCTCGATCGAGATCGCGGGGGAGAGCCCCTCGATCGCATCGACGTCGGGCTTCTCCATGAGCCCGAGGAACTGGCGCGCGTACGCGGAGAGCGACTCGACGTAGCGGCGCTGCCCTTCCGCGTAGATCGTGTCGAACGCGAGCGACGATTTCCCCGAGCCGGAGAGCCCGGTGATCACCGTGAGGCGGTCGCGCGGGATGGCCACATCGATGTTTCGAAGGTTGTGCTCCCGGGCGCCGCGCACTATCAGCTTTTCTTCGGGCATATCCCGATAAAGCTGATGCGTGCGCCGCCGGAAGACAAGCAGGCTTGCGTCGCCCCCCCATCGGTCGTCTTTGACGCGGGATCTCCAGCCGTACGAGAGGCTGAGGCTGCCTGCTGTCGGGCATCCGGCCGTTACATTTGGGGCTCCTCCAACCTTTAGTCGACGTAGCCATGCCTCACACGGATGCCCTCGTTGTCCTGACCACCGTCTCGACCACCGAAGAAGCCGTCGCGCTGATCAAGGCCCTCCTCGAGCGCCGCCTCATCGCCTGCGGCACGCTCCTCCCCGCGGCCCGGTCGCTGTACCGGTGGGATGGGAAGATCGCGGACGAGCACGAGGTCGTGATCCTCCTCAAGACGCGCGCGGCGCGCCTCGAATCGCTCGAGGTCGCGTTCGGGGAGCTCCACCCGTACAAGGTCCCGGAGCTGCTGGCGCTCCCCGTGTCGGCGGGGCTCGGCAAGTACCTTCAGTGGATCGACGGAGAGACGTCGCTGTCGCTCGCCTGAGCATGATCGACGTGCGCATGGACGACCTCGCGTTCGTGGAAGGGGACGCGATCGCCTGGCCGGTGAGCGCGGAGCTCCGCGCCCCCCCGCCCCACCCCGAGACATAA
>JADGGM010000455.1 GCA_019689955.1 Gemmatimonadaceae bacterium | reverse complement strand
CCCTTCCCCCGCCCCCGCTCACGGCCGCCGGCGACCGATCCGCGTCAGCGATCGACCGCGGAGCGGACCAGCTTGACCGCGGACGTCCAGAGCGCGTGCGGCGTGCCGATGCGCGCCAGCCCATTGCGCGCCGCCCCCGTCGACAGCACGTATGCCCCGGTCGCGGCCGTGCTCCCGGCCAGGAGGAGGGAGGCGTACACCACCACCCGCCGCCAGCGCATACGGGCGCGCGGCGCCGGGGCGAAGTGGGTGTTGCGGCTGTAGAACTGCTGAAAGGCGTAGCTCGACTGATCCAGGTCCCGCATCGTGACCACCAAATGAAGGTGACGCAATCAGGCCGCGGCGGCGCTACCGCTGGGCACCGGTGGGAGTTGCACGGGGAGCGCGCGCGACCCCAACGCCGCGCGCGCAGCGTCGGTATCGAGCGCGGGGCAGGGAGCCCGCCGAGGGCGCGCGGAAGGCGACCACGTCCGTCACCGGCGAGGCATTGGCGAAGCGCAGCACGAACGGGTGGAGATCGAGCGGGACCATGCCGACCGTCTGCGCCGCGAGGAGGGTGGGAGCGGCGAGGCACATGGCGAGCGCGAGGAGGGCGCGCATCGCGACGACGGACGAACAGCGTACAGCAGACGGCATGGCGGCGACCAGCGGAAGGCATCGACCACGCGCGGGGCGCGTCACACGCGCGGCAACCGACCGACGACGAGCCCTACGCAAAGGCAACGCGCGCGTGCCGCCACCGCTCCGCCCTTGACGTGCATGCCATCCGACTACATCGTTCAATCCGGATGTACGGATAATATATGACCGCCCTCCCGATCTTCGACCGCATGGTCGCGCTCTCCGATCTCACCCGGAGCCGGATGCTCCTGGTGCTGGAGGGGAACGAGCTCACGGTTGGGGAGCTGTGCCAGGTGTTGCAGCTCCCGCAGTCCACCGTGAGCCGGCACCTCAAGGTGTTGGGCGACGAGGGGTGGGTGGCGGCGCGTGCCGAGGGGACGAGCCGGCGCTACCGGATGGCGGATCGGGTGGAGTCCGCGGCCAAGCAGTTGTGGGCGATCGTGCGGGAGCAGGTGGTCGCCACGCGGACCGCGCGCCAGGATGCGGCGCGTGTGCGGAGCGTTCTGGCCGAGCGGCGGACGCGGTCGCAGGAGTTCTTCTCGAGCACGGCGGGGGGGTGGGATCGTGTGCGCACCGAGCTGTTCGGCGCGCGCGCGCCGCTCGAGGCGTTGTTGGCGCTGCTCGATGAGACGTGGGTGGTTGGCGACCTCGGGTGCGGCACCGGACAGGTGAGCGAGACGATCGCCCCGTTCGTGCGGCGCGTGATCGCCGTGGACGAATCGGACGCGATGCTGGCGGCGGCGCGCCAGCGGCTTGCCGCGTGCGACACGGTGGAGATCCGGCGGGGGGAGCTCGCCGCGCTCCCGGTGGAGCGGCACGAGCTGGACGTGGCGATCCTCTCCCTCGTGCTGCACTACGTGGCGGATCCGCCGAGCGCGCTGGCCGAGGTGCATCGTGTGCTTCGCCCCGGCGGCCGGCTCCTCGTGGTGGACATGATGCCGCACGACCGCGAGGAGTATCGCCAGACGATGGGGCACGTGTGGCAGGGGTTCTCCGCCGAGCAGCTCGGCGGATGGTTGAAGGACGCCGGGTTCGAGAGGGTGCGGCACCACCCGCTTCCCCCTGACCCGGACGCGAAGGGCCCGAGCTTGTTCGCGACGAGCGCGCGGGCGGGGCGGGCCGGTTAACCGATCACGCATTTCACTCAGGAGTCACCCGTGGGGACGACCACCGAGCTCACGCATGCGTTCGCCGAGGCCAGGGAAGCCGGCCGGGCGCCGTTCAAGGTCCGGGACTTAGGCCTCGCCGAGTTCGGGCGCAAGGAGATCCGCCTCGCCGAGCAGGAGATGCCCGGCCTCATGGCCATCCGCGCCGAGTACGCGGGGAAGCGGCCGCTCGCCGGCGCGAAGATCATGGGCTCGTTGCACATGACCGTGCAGACCGCGGTGCTCATCGAGACCCTCGTCGAGCTGGGCGCCGACGTCCGGTGGGTGTCGTGTAACATCTTCTCGACCCAGGACCATGCCGCGGCCGCCGTGGTGGTCGGGAAGACCGGGACCCCCGAGGAGCCGCGCGGCACACCGGTGTTCGCGTGGAAGGGGGAGACGCTCGAGGAGTACTGGTGGTGCACGGAGCAGGCGCTCATGTGGCCCGACGGGACCGGTCCCACGCTGCTGCTCGATGACGGCGGCGACGCCACGCTCCTCGTGCACAAGGGGGTGGAGTTCGAGCGCGCGGGGAAGGTTCCGGAGTTCGATCCCGCGAACGATCCCGAGGAGTGGGGGGTGATCCTCGACCTGTTGCGCGCCGAGCAGCAGAAGCACCCCGGGCGGTGGACCGCCGTGGCCAAGGGAGTGCGCGGCGTCTCCGAGGAGACGACGACCGGCGTGCACCGCCTCTACGAGATGATGAAGGCCGGGACGCTTCTCTTCCCCGCCATCAACGTCAACGACTCGGTGACGAAGAGCAAGTTCGACAACATCTACGGGTGCCGGCACTCGGTGATCGACGGGCTCAACCGCGCGACCGACGTGATGCTCGCCGGGAAGGTGGCCGTGGTGTGCGGGTACGGCGAGGTCGGGAAAGGGTGCGCGCAGGCGCTACGCGGGCAGGGCGCGCGCGTGGTGGTCACGGAGATCGACCCGATCTGCGCGCTGCAGGCCGCGATGGAAGGGTTCGAGGTGAAGACGATCGAGGACGTGGTGGAGACCGCCGACATCTTCATCACCGCCACCGGGAACCGCGACATCATCACGGCGGCGCACATGGCGCGCATGAAGGACAAGGCGATCGTCGGGAACATCGGCCACTTCGACAACGAGATCGACATGGCCGGGCTCAAGAAGGTGAAGGGGATCCGGCGGATCAACATCAAGCCGCAGTACGACGAGTGGGTGTTCCCCGACGGGCACAGCGTGATGATCCTGGCGGAGGGACGGCTGCTCAATCTGGGATGCGCCACCGGGCATCCGAGCTTCGTGATGTCGGCGAGCTTCACCAACCAGGTGATGGCGCAGATCGAGCTGCACCAGAACGCGAGCCGGTACGAGCGCAAGGTGTACACGCTTCCCAAGCACCTCGATGAGAAGGTGGCGCGTCTGCACCTCGACAAGCTCGGGGTGAAGCTGACGAAGTTGACCCCGGAGCAGGCGGCGTACATCGGGGTGAATCCGGAGGGGCCGTACAAGCCGGACCACTACCGGTACTAGGCTGCTCGCGGCGCGCCGTCGCGCGCCGGGCGGCAGGGGGCGAGCGCCCCTCGGTCGACCGAACCATCGGGACAGCGGCGCCACCGCTCCGACGTTCCCGGCCCCGCCGGGCGCGCCGGGGTGGTGGCGCCGGTTCTTGCGGCGGCGTTTTGCATACCTTACTATAGCGCAATTAAGTATACAATTTCCAACCCCCTGCGCCCCGCGGGATCGCCTGTCTCTTATACACAACAGACG
>JADGGM010000454.1 GCA_019689955.1 Gemmatimonadaceae bacterium | reverse complement strand
GCCCCAGGATTCCGCGATCGCCATTCCGCCCTTCGTCTTCATGGCCGACAGCACCGGCCTCTCGCACCTCTACCGCTTTCGGAACGACTCCATCGTCAGACTGACCGCGGCGGCGGGGAACGACATGGATCCGCAGAGCGCCGCGGGGCGGCTCGTGTTCGCCAGCGACCGGGACGGCAATGTCGAGGTCTACATCGGCGATCTTGATCTCGCGACCTCGCGCCGCGTCACCAACAGCAGCGCGATCGACGAGCAGCCCGCGCTCAACCCGCGCGGGGACACGATCGCGTTCGTGAGCAACCGGAGCGGGATCCCGCGCCTCTGGATCGTCGCCGCCCCGGGGCCCGCCGATACCGGCTACGCCACACCGGCCCCGCTCGCGACCGGAACGCCGAGCTACGTGCCGGAGCAGTCGCCCGCGTGGAGCCCGGACGGACGGCAGATCGCGTTCACGTCGGTGCACGGTGGGGTCTCGCAGGTCCTCGTCGTCCCCGCCGGCGGCGGAACGGCGATCGCCGTGACGCACGAGCCCGGCGGGGCGTTCTCCCCGGTCTGGAGCGCGGACGGCTCGGCGATCCTGTTCGTGTCCGCCACCGACGGAATGCGGCTCCGCCGAGTCGCCCTCGCCACCGGTGAGACGACGGATGTCGCCGACGACCCGCTCGGCGTCGGCGCGCCCTCGTGCGATGCCGCGGTCTGCCTCGCCGTCACCGACCCCGGCGGCGGCGCCGGGAGCATCATCGCGCTCGCGACCTCGGGTACGCGCCGCCAGGTGGTGCTCGGTCGCGCCCGCAACGAGCGCCACCCCGCCATCCTCGTCCCGTAAGGCGATCGCCGATCCCGGCCCAGGGGGATCGCGATTACGTTGCATCGGCGCCAGCCGTCGGCCCCGACCGTGCGGGGCCGTGTTGCGCGGTGGCGTGTCGATCGTTCCGTTCTCCCATGGCAGAAGTCACCCTCGATCTCCGCGGCCTGCCCAAGGCGCAGGCCTACGCCGATCTCGAGACGCACGTCGCCGCGGTCCTCGACGGCGTGCACGATCCGATCGCGGCCATGGCCACGATGGCGTCGCTCCTCCACTTCGGGTTCGGGACGCTGTGGACCGGGTTCTATCGCGTGGTCGAGCCGGGGCGCCTCCTGCGCGTGGGCCCCTACCAGGGCACCCTCGGCTGCCTCGAGATCGACTTCGGGCGTGGGGTGTGTGGAACAGCGGCGGCCGAAGAACGTACGATCATCGTACCCGACGTGACCACCTTCCCGGGGCACATCACGTGCGACGCGCGATCGCGCTCCGAGATCGTCGTGCCCGTGTTCGGTCCGGCACGGTCGCTGATCGCCGTGCTCGACATCGATTCCGCCGAGCTGGGGACGTTCGATGACGCGGACCGAGACGGGTTGGAGCGTTTGGTCCGCTGGTTCGAACGCTCCGCATGATCCGTACGACGCCGGCCGTACGGCCGGCACGCATCGCGCCGGGGCACATTACGCGCAGCATCGTGGATCGCTATCTTGCGAGTGATTCGAGGTACTCGGTGGTATTCTCCCGATGAACGGCTACTCGGACCCCATCAACCACGCCCTCGCGTACGCGGCGAAGCACCACGACCAGCAGGTGCGCCGGGGCACGCGTCTCCCGTATCTCACCGCCGCGCCAAACGTGGCGGTGATTCTGACACGCTACGGACAGGACGATGAAACCGTGGTCGCCGGCATCCTCCACGATGTGGTCGAGGACTGCGTGCGCGATGGTCAGACGCTGGAGACGTTGGAGGCGCGAATCGGCGACAAGTTCGGGAGCGAGATCCTCGAGACGTTGCTCGGCGTCGTCGAGCGGCGCTACGATGACGATGGGATCGAGATGTCGCACGACGAGCGGAAGGAAGACCTGCTCGATCGCCTCGGCGCGGCCACGGAACGCGGGCGGTGGGTCGCCACGGCGAATCTGGTGCACGATGCGGGGACGCTCCTCGCCGATCTCGCGCGCACCGAGTTTCCCGAGACCGTGTGGGCGCGGCAGCCCTCGGGGCGCGACACGACCAAGTGGTACCGACGGTGCTACGATCGCCTGACGGAGGTCCGATTCACGGCTCCGATCATGGAGGAGCTGGGGCAGATGGTCGACGCGCTGGAACGACGCGCCGCACAGGACGCCAAACGGAGGACGACGCGCTCGGCGTGACCGAGCGCGTTCGCGTCCGTCAGTCGCCGATCGCCGCGGTGGGCGCCGGATAGCGCCGCGCGACGTAGTCTTCGAGGATCGCCAGGAACTCGGGGACGATGTTGTCCCCCTTGAGGGTGACGACGAGCTTCCCGTCCACGTAGACCGGTGCCTTCGGCTCCTCGAACGTCCCCGGGAGGGAGATCCCGATGTTGGCGTGCTTCGACTCCCCCGGGCCGTTCACCACGCACCCCATCACCGCGATCCGCATCTCTTCCACCCCCGGGTGCGTGCTGCGCCAGAGGGGCATCTGCTCGCGCACGTAGCTCTGGATGTCCTCGGCCATGCGCTGGAAGAAGGTCGACGTCGTGCGCCCGCAGCCGGGGCACGCGGTGACCTGCGGGGTGAAGCTGCGCAGCCCGAGCGACTGAAGGATCTGCTGCGCGACGAGCACCTCTTCGGTGCGATCCCCCCCCGGGCGCGGGGTGAGGGAGACGCGAATGGTGTCGCCGATCCCTTCCGCGAGCACGATCGCGAGCGCCGCGGTGCTGGCGACGATCCCCTTGGTCCCGAGCCCGGCTTCCGTGAGACCGAGGTGCAGGGGGTAGTCGCAGCGCGCCGCGAGGCGGCGGTAGACCTCGACCAGGTCCTGGACCCCCGAGACCTTGGCGGAGAGGACGATCCGGTCGTGTGGCAGCCCCGTCTGTTCGGCCAGCTCGGCGGAGCGGAGGGCGCTCTCGATCATCGCCTCCAGGTACACGTCACGGGCGTCGAGGGGCTCGGCGCGCCGTGCGTTCTCGTCCATGAGGGTCGTGAGGAGGTCCTGATCGAGCGATCCCCAGTTCACGCCGATGCGTACGGGCTTGTCGTTGGCGACGGCGATCTGCACTATCGTACGGAAGTTCTCGTCGCGCCGTTTGCCGCCGACGTTGCCGGGGTTGATCCGATACTTGGCGAGCGTCCGCGCGCACTCGGGGTACTTGGCGAGGAGGAGGTGCCCGTTGTAGTGGAAGTCGCCGATGATCGGGACATCCACGCCGGCGTCGGCGACGCGGCGGGCGATCTCGGGGACCGCGGCCGCGGCCTCCTCGTTGTTGACCGTGACGCGGACGAGCTGCGAGCCGGCGCGGGCGAGTGCCACGACCTGCGCCGCCGTGGCGACCGGGTCCGCAGTGTCGGTGTTGGTCATCGACTGCACGACGACCGGGTGGCTGCTTCCCACCGGGACGCCGCCGACGAGCGTCGTGACCGTGTGTCTCCGTGGCGCGAACGTCATGCTCGAAAGCTAAGAGAAGTCGTGCCGCAATGGGATGGAACGTGCCGCCGTCCCGCCCCCTTTCCCCGGGCC
>JADGGM010000453.1 GCA_019689955.1 Gemmatimonadaceae bacterium | reverse complement strand
CGCGCGCCGGTGCCGTCGACGCTCGAGGGAGCGCTCCCCCTCGCGGTCCCCACGCTCGCCGTGCCCGAGGGGAGCACCCTCGCGCTCTACTGGGAGTGCTACGCCGACCCGTCCCCCGCGCACCCGTTGACGGTGACGCTCCGCCTCACCCCGCACCGCCCCTCGCTGGGCTCGCGCGTGCTGCACGCGTTCGGGATCGGCCGGTCCGCCGCGCCCATCTCGCTGCGCTGGACCGACGTCGGAGCCGACAGCACGATCGGGAGATCGCTCCGGCTCGCGCTCCCGCGCGTCCCCCCGGGGCGCTACACGCTGGAGCTCGCGGCCACGCGCGCGGGGGAGCACACGCGCGCGAGCCGCGAGATCACGGTCACCGAGCGCGAGCCTTGACGCCGTTGCCGGCCGCGGCAGGGGCGGTCTGCTGGTGCGCGTCGACGAACCAGAGCCACTTGTCGATCCCGCGCGAGATCTCGGTGAGGATGTCGGCCGAGCCCTTGTCCCCGAGCTCGTCCATCTCGGCGATCCCGTCGCGCACCGTCTTGCCGAAGGCAGCGAGCGCGGAGGAGAGCGACTCGACGTGCTCCTCCCCCGAGGAGGCACGCAGCGGGTACTCGTCGAGCGACGAGCGCGCGGCCACGGCGCGTGCCGTCCCTTCCACCACCCCACCGAGTTGCACCGCCCGCTCGGCGATGAGATCGACGTAGTCCTCGACGTCCTCGTTGATCTCGTCGAACAGCTCGTGCAGGGCGATGAACGTCGGACCCTTCACGTTCCAGTGGGCCTGCTTGCACTGCGTCTGCAAGTCGATGCAGTCGGCCAGCCATTGGTTGAAGCGCGCCACCACGGTGACGCGCGTGTCGGCGGGGAGATCGTTCTTCGTCCGGTAGAGCCGCGGCGCGCTAGCCGATGTACGTGCCGCGTGCGTGGGCGACCGAGTGGGAGCGGCCATGGCGGACCTCGCAGAGAGGGGAACGGTGTGGGAGCCCGACTGTAGGTGCTCCACGATACCCTCCCCTTCGCGGCATGCCACGTGCCACGCGCCCTCCGCCCGCGATGCGCGCGTTACGTCGACGTCACGGCGCGCCGATTACCTGCCGGGCCAGCGTCTCGAACGCCTCCACCACCCCCTCTCCGCCCTTCGCGCTCGTCATGTGCACGGCCCACCCGCGCGCGGCGAGCGCATCGACCGCCTCGCCATCGACGGTCCACTGCGGGGCCAGATCGGCCTTGTTGAGCACGACGGCGAAGGGGACGTCGCCGAGCGTCGCGTGCGCGCTCGCGTGGAGGCGCAGGGCGTGCTCGAGCGTCTCGGCCCGCGTCCCGTCGACGACGAGCAAGTACCCCGCCGCACCTTGCAGGTAGCGCAGGCGCGTCTCCTCGGCAGGGTCGGCCGACGGAAGGTCCCAGAGCATCACGCTCACCGCGTCGAACCCCAGCGTGATGATCGTCCGATCGACCTTCGTCCCGACCGTCGCGACGTACCGGTCGGAGAACGTCCCCGCGACATACCGTTCCACCAGACTCGTCTTCCCCACCCCAGCTGCCCCCAGCATGCACAGCTTCTTCCGATACGACGCCACGACGATCCCCCGAGTGAACGACGGCACGACGTAATCCTCATCGCGAGCGGGAGGGTACGCCGTGCGGTGCATCACAGGCCGAGCCCGTCAGCCGAGGCGACCCCATCCGCGTGCTCCCGCTCGCCTTGCCCGCGGCGCAGCGGCCGTATGACATTTCCGGCTCCATGCCGCCGGCCATCCTCGCTCAGCGATTGAGCAAGACCTACCGCGTCAAAGTGCGTCAGCCGGGGCTCCGCGGCGCCGCGGAGGCGCTGCTGCGCCCGCGATACCGCGACGTCCGCGCGGTGCAGGACGTCTCGTTCGCCATCGACCGTGGCGAGATCGTCGCGTTCCTCGGCCCCAACGGCGCCGGGAAGACGACCACGCTCAAGATGCTCACCGGGCTCCTCTACCCGAGCAGCGGGGAGGCCCGCGTGGCGGGGTACGATCCGTGGACCGGGGGCGCGGCGTTCAAACGCCGGATCGCGCTCGTCCTCGGGAACAAGCAGCAGTTGCTGTGGGACCTCCCTCCCGAGGAGACGTTCCAGCTCAACCAGGCGATCTACGCCATCCCGCGCGCCGCCTACCGCGAGCGGCGCGACGAGCTGGTCGAGCTCCTCGCGCTCGGCGAGCTCCTCGATAAGCCCGTGCGCCAGCTCTCGCTCGGCGAGCGGATGAAGTGCGAGCTCGCCGCGTCGCTCCTCCATGGGCCCGAGATCCTCTTCCTCGACGAGCCCACCCTCGGCCTCGACGTCACCGCGCAGGAGACGATCCGCGGCTTCCTGCACGCGTACCGGAGCCGCCACGACGCGACCATCCTGCTCACGTCGCACTACATGGCCGACGTGACGGCGCTCGCCTCGCGCGTGCTGATCATCAACCACGGCACGTTGCTCTACGACGGCGCGCTCGCCGCGCTCGTGGCGCGGATCGCGCGCACCAAACGCATCGAGGTCGTGCTCGGCGACGGGGTGACGCGCGAGCAGCTCGCCCCCTTCGGCGAGGTGCGCGCGTATCGCTTCCCCAACGCCACGATCGAGGTGTCGCGGGAGGACGCGACCGCCGTGAGCGCGCGCCTGCTCGCCACGATCCCGGTGGCCGACCTCTCGATCGAGGACCCGCCGATCGAGGAGGTGATCCGCCGCGCGTTCGCGGAGCCGGAGCTGGCGGCGCTGGTCCACTCCGACGGCGTCGCCCCATGATGCGCGGTGCGCTCGAGACGTGGGCGCGGCGCTACGGAGCGCTCATCCGCGCGGGGTGGCTGGTGGACCTGCAGTACCGCGCCGCGATCGCCATCTGGCTGCTCTGGGGCGTGACGGAGCCGGCGATCGCGCTCGGCATCTGGTGGTCGATCGCCGGGACGGGAAGCGTGGGCGGCTACGGGCGAGAGGACTTCGCGCGCTACTTCTTCGGCGTGACGCTCGTCAACCAGCTCACGCTGGCGTGGGACGCGTGGCACATCGATCGGTGGATCCGCCAGGGGGAGCTCAACTACCGCCTCACGCGCCCCATCGACCCGGTGCACGAGGCGATCGCCGACAACATCGCGTACAAGGCGCGCACGGCGACGGTCGTGCTCGCGGTGTGGCTCATCGCGGCGGCGGTGTGGCCGGCGGTGCGGCTGCCGTTCATGCCGGGGCGGTGGGGGCTCGCGCTCCTGGCGACGATCCTGGCGGCGGGGATCCGGTTCTTCAATGGGTACGCGACGGGGCTCACGGCGTTCTGGACCACGCGCATGACGGCGCTCATGGAGCTGCAGTTCGGGATCTCGCTCTTTCTCTCGGGGCGCGTGGCGCCGCTGTCGCTGCTTCCGCAAGGAGTGGAGAAGGTCGCGAACGTGCTCTGGTTCCCGTCGATGCTCGCGTTTCCGGTGGGGGTGCTCACGGGAGCGGTGACGACGCCGGCGGAGTACGTGCAGGGGTTCGCGACGCAGGTCTTGTGGCTGGTGGTGTGGTGGGGGGCGTAC
>JADGGM010000452.1 GCA_019689955.1 Gemmatimonadaceae bacterium | reverse complement strand
CGTGAGCCCGGCCGACATCACCCAGCGCGCGCGCGAGCTGCGCGCAGCCGGCGCGGCGAAGAGCGCCGCCCATCGCGCCGCGCGGCACGGCGGTGTCGCGGATGTCGTCGTCGTGCGCGGCGGGGCGCAACGCGAAGGATTGACCGAAGACTACCTGACGGTCATTCCGACCGACCCCGGCATACCGCGTGGCACCCGTTTCCGGGCCCGGCTCGCGCTCGCCGACGGCGCTCTGTTCGCGTCGGCTGAAGCGTTATAACTTACGGCATGGAAAGTACTTCCCGGGGCACCGTCTACATCGAGACGTACGGGTGCCAGATGAACGTCAGCGACGCCGAGCTGATGTACGGCCGGCTGGCCGAATACGGGTATCAGCCGGTCGACCAGCCCGACGGCGCCGACGTCATCCTCGTCAACACCTGCGCCATCCGCGACCACGCGGAGCAGCGTGTGATCGGACGCTTGGGTGAGCTCAAGCGGTTCATGAAGCCCGACACCGTGCTCGGTGTGACCGGGTGCATGGCCCAGCGCCTCGGCCCCGCGCTCCTCGAACGCGCCAAGCACGTGGACCTCGTGATCGGCCCCGACGGCTATCGCGCGCTCCCCTCGCTCATCGAAGGCGCCCGGGCCGGCGAGCGCGTCGCCCGCGTGGACTTCGACCTCGAGGAACACTACGAGGACTTCCACGCGCGCCGGTTCGACGGCGTGCGCGCGTGGATCCCCGTGCAGCGCGGGTGCGATTACAAATGCACCTACTGCATAGTTCCGATGACGCGCGGCCCCGAGCGCAGTCGTAGATTGGCGGACGTCGTTCGGGAGACGAGCGAGGTCGCCGCGCACGGGATCACCGAAGTCACGCTCCTCGGCCAGACGGTGAACTCGTACCACGACGGCGAGCACGATTTCGCCGACCTGCTGCGCGCGGTGGGAGCGGTCCCCGGGATCCGGCGCGTCCGCTTCACCAGCCCGCACCCGAACGACTTCAGCGATCGCGTGATCGCGGCGATGGCCGAAACGCCCACGGTGTGCGAGCACGTCCACCTGCCAATGCAGTCGGGCTCCTCGCGCACCCTCAAGCGGATGCTGCGCCGCTACACGCGTGAAGGATACATGGAGTGCGTGGCGCGGCTGCGGAACGCCATCCCGGGGCTCGCGCTCACCACGGACATCATCGTCGGCTTCCCGGGGGAAACGGACGAGGACTTCGAGGAGACGCTGAGCGCCGTGCGCGAGGTGGGGTTCGACGACGCCTTCACCTTCAAGTTTTCCCCGCGCGAGGGCACCCCGGCCACGCGGATGCCGGAGCACCTCATGGTGCCCGATGATGTGGCGAGCGAGCGGCTCGAGCGTCTCATCGCAGTGATCCGCGAAGGGACGCGCTCGCGCAACCTGGCCCTCCTCGGCACGCGGCACGAGGTGCTCGTGGAGAAGGTCTCGCGGCGCGGGACGCTCCTCCAGGGACGCACTCGGCACCACCGGACCGTGTTGATCCCGGGCAAGGAGTCGATGATCGGCGAGTATCACACGGTGGAGCTCACCGGAACCACCGGGTCCACTTTCACTGGCGCGATCGTCTCGGCGCGCCAAGCGCTTCCGATGGCCGGATGAAGAATCTTCTCGAAGGGTCGATCCGCGCGATCTACGAGGAGCTGCGGGAGAAGCACCCGGGTATGTGCGCGTGCGACGCGTGTCGCACCGACGTCGTGGCGTTCTCGCTCAACGCCACGCACCCACGCTACACGAGCGGGACCGACATGGGCCAGGCGCTCATCGGTGTCGATCTCCAGAGGGATCAGACGCGCGCCGAGCTCGCGGTGATCGTGCTCGATGCCATGCGGCGCGTGGCGTCGAACCCGCGCCACCCACGCACCCAGACCCAAACGCGCGCCCAGTCGTAGCTGCCTTCGGTACCCGCCTCCCGCCTTCCGGCTGAGCGAGTGCGCGCCCCGCGGCTACGTCGCGGGGCGCTTTTTTTCTCTCTCACGCTCGCTCGTTGGAGGTCGCTGCTCACGCATGCCGCTGGTCGCGCTCGCCGTCGCGTGCTACGCCGCCGGGCTCCTCGCCGGGTTCGGCGGGCTCGCGCCGGAGGCCGCCATCGCCGCCGCGCTCGTGGTGCTCGTCGCCGCGTTCCGATTCGATGTGCGCGCCGCCGCGCTGGCCGCCGTGCTCGGCGCCGGGACGCTCGCGGCAACGGCGAGCGCGGACAGGGCCGCCCGATGCCGCGGCGAGGCGCTGCGCGAGCGGCGGTGGACGGCCGAGCTGGAGAGCCCCGCCGCGCCCGGGGCGTTCGTCCCCGCCACCCTCTCCGCCGCGCGAACCGGCGCCATGGCCGGCTGCGCCATCCGCGGTGCGATCGCCGTGGAGCACGGCGTGGCCGCGGCCGGCGCACGCGTGATCGTGCTCGGCGAAGCGGTCCCCGCCGCGCGCGGGCTCACGATCCAGCACGCGCGTATCGCCCCCACCGGGGCGCGGTCCGCGCTCCTCGCCATGCGCGCGGCCGTGGGATCGCACATCGATGCCATCTTCGGCCGCGACGCGCCGCTCGTCCGCGCGCTCCTCATCGCCGACACGCGCTCCCTCGATCCCGCGTTGCGCGACCGCTTCGCCGCGGCCGGGATCGTCCACATGCTGTCGATCTCGGGGCTCCACGTCGCGATCATCGCCGAAGCGATCGAGCTCCTCTTCCTCGCGGCGCGCCTCCCGCGCGCACCGGCGCTCGTCGCCACGCTCGTCGTGACGGCGGGATACGTCGCGGTCATCGGCGCCCCACCCCCCGCGGTCCGCTCCGGGGTGATGCTCGGCGTCACGATGGTCTCACGCCTCGCGCAGCGCCCCACGTCGCCGTGGGCAGCGCTGGCGCTGGGCGCGGTGGCGCCGCTGGCCGCGCCGCGCACCGTGCTCGACCTCGGCTGGCAGCTCAGCGTCCTCGGGATGGCGAGCCTCATCGCCAGCGGCGCGCTCGCGCGGCGATGGATCTCGCCGCGCCTCGACGGGTGGCGGGCGAGCGTCGCCGCGGGCGCGCTCGCCTCCGTCGTCGCCTCGGTGGCGAGCGCGCCGCTCGTGGCCTGGACCTTCGGGCGGATCAGCCTCGTCGCGCCGATCACGAACATCGCCGCCTCGCCCATCGTCGCCGTCCTCCAGCCCGCGCTCTTCCTCGCCGTCGCGTGCGCGCCGGTGGGCGCGGTGGCGCGCTTCGTCGCCGGGGCCGCGCACCCGATGATCGTCGCGCTCGACGCCATCGCCTCCGTGGGGGCGAGCGTCCCACACGGCGTCCTTCTCGTCGCCCCGACGCTCGCCGTCGCCGTGCTCGCCGGGATCGCCACCGTGGCGCTCCTGGCCGCGTGCGTGAACAGCTTCCCGGCCCGCCCGCTCATCGCCGCCGGGGGCGCGCTCGCGGCCGCGCTCTGGCTCCCCTTTGCCCCGGCGCGCACCGGGGGAGCGGAGCTGCACGTGATCGACGTGGGGCAGGGGGACGCCATCGCGCTTCGGACACCGCGGGGGCGCTGGGTGGTCGTGGATGCCGG
>JADGGM010000451.1 GCA_019689955.1 Gemmatimonadaceae bacterium | reverse complement strand
ACGGGGTACCATGGGGCGGTGGGCAGCATGATGCGTGGACCGAGAGAGGACGTGACTCGCGAGCTGAGCTGGATCCTGCTGTACACGAAGCCGCGCGCCGAGGCGTGGGCGGAGATTAACTTACGGAAGGACGGCGTCACGACGTTGCTCCCGCGCGTGCGGCAGCGCACCGGGTTCGTGGCGCTCTTTCCCCGGTATCTGATCGCGGGCGCCGAGGACGAGCGCAGCGTCGCCTCGCTCTGCGGGTCGCTGGGAATCCTCTACGCGGTGCACCGAGGCGACGAGCCCGTGGTCGTTCCCGCCGACGTCGTGCGGGAGCTGGAGGCGCGGATGGGCCCGCGCGGCATCGTGACGCTCGACCCCTCCGCTTCGGCGGATTCGTTGTTCGCGCCTTCGCGGCGTGCGCGCGTGCGTGCGCTGCTCCGGCGGGCCCGGGCTGACGTCCCGAGCCTGGCATAGCCGGGGGCCACTCTGTTCCTCGCCGGGAGCCACCCTCTTTCTCACGCACACATGAGCACATACGAGGCGCTGTCGAACAAGGTCGCCCGCAGGGAGATCGTCTGCGGCGTCGTCGGACTCGGGTACGTCGGGCTCCCGCTGGCCGTCGAGATGGGGAAGGTGGGGTTGAAGGTCATCGGCTTCGAGAAGTCGGAGCGCGTCGTCGACCTCGTGAACCGCGGGGAGAGCCACATCAAGGACGTCCCCGCCGCGGACGTCGCCGCGCTCCGGCGCGGCAAGCGGCTGGAGGCGACGCTGGACATGGCGCGCCTCGCCGAGTGCGACGTGATCTCGATCTGCGTGCCCACCCCGCTCGGCAAGACGAAGGACCCCGACATGTCGTTCGTCGTCGCCGCCACCGAGGCCGTGGCCGCGGCGCTCCGCCCCGGGCAGCTCGTCGTCCTCGAGTCGACGACGTACCCGGGGACGACGCGCGAGCTCATGCTCCCCACCTTCGAGAAGCGCGGGCTCACCGTGGGCGAGGACTTCTTCCTCTGCTTCTCCCCCGAACGCGTGGACCCGGGGAACACGCGGTGGCACACCAAGAACACCCCCAAGGTGCTCGGCGGCGTGACCCCGCGGTGCAGCGACCTCGGGAAGCGCGTCTACGAGCTGTTCATCGACGTCGTGGTCCCGGTGAGCTCGCCCGAGGCCGCGGAGCTGACGAAGCTCCTGGAGAACACCTTCCGCATGATCAACATCGGCCTCGTGAACGAGATGGCCGTGATCTGCGACAAGCTCGGCGTGAGCGTGTGGGAGGTGATCGACGCCGCGGCCACGAAGCCCTTCGGCTTCATGAAGTTCACCCCGGGGCCCGGGCTCGGCGGGCACTGCATCCCGCTCGACCCGCACTACCTCGCGTGGAAGATGCGCACGCTGCACTACAAGACGCGTATGATCGAGCTCGCGGGGGAGATCAACACCGAGATGCCGGCCTTCTGGGTGGGGAAGGTGGCCGACGCGCTCAACGAAGTCGGGAAGCCGCTCAAGGGTTCGCGCGTCCTCGTGCTCGGCGTCGCGTACAAGAAGGACATCGACGACCTGCGCGAGTCGCCGGCGCTCGAGATCCTCGATCTGCTCTCGAAGAAGGGGGTCGACGTGCAGTACCACGACCCGTACGTCCCCGAGATCGTGGACGACGGCCACACCCCCGCGGGCGCGGTCGGGCGTTCGGTGCCGCTCGACGATGCGGTGCTCCGCGAGGCCGACGCGGTGATGGTGGTGACCGATCACTCGAACATCGACTACGCCCGCGTCCGTCGCCTGGCGTCGATCGTGATCGACACGCGGAACGCGTGCGGCGCGAGCGCGGCCGCGGCGCCGGCGCCGCGGGCCCCGGCGGTGGCGCATGTCTGACCGCGGGCGCGCGCCGGGATCGGCGAAGCGGTTTCGGATCGCCCTCGTCGGGTGCGGCCGCATCAGCGAGCGGCACTTCGAGGCGATCGCGGAGCGGCCGGAGCTGGAGCTCGTCGGTGTGTGCGACGAGATCCCCGAGCGCGCACGCGTGGCCTCGGAGAAGTGGGGGGCGCCGGCGTTCACCTCGTACGCCACGATGCTCGCCGAGGTCCCGGCCGACGTCGTCGCCATCTGCACGCCGAGCGGGTTGCACCCGCGCCACGGGATCATGGCGGCCGAGCGCGGGATGCACGTCATCTGCGAGAAGCCGATGGCCACGCGCCTCGAGGAAGCCGACGCGCTCGTGCGCGCGTGCGACGAGGCCGGGGTGTCGCTCTTCGTGGTGAAGCAGAACCGGCTCAACCCCGCGATCCAGCTCCTCAAGCGCTCGGTGGACGCCGGGCGGTTCGGGCGGATCTACCTCGCCAACACGACCGTGCGGTGGAACCGCCCGCAGTCGTACTACGACGCCGCGCCGTGGCGCGGGACGTGGGAGTTCGACGGCGGCGCATTCATGAACCAGGCGAGCCACTACGTCGACATGATCCAGTGGCTCGTGGGCCCGGTGGAGTCGGTGATCGCGAAGACCGCGACGCTCGCGCGCCGCATCGAGAGCGAGGACACGGGCGTGGCGATCCTCCGCTTCCGCAACGGCGCGCTCGGCACGATCGAGGTGACCATGCTCACCTACCCGCGCAACATGGAGGGGTCGGTCACGATCATCGGCGAGCGCGGGACGGTGAAGGTGGGGGGGACGGCGCTCAACCGGATCGAGCACTGGGAGTTCGACGAGTACGCGGACATCGACCGCGAGGCCGAGCTGCTCAAGGGGGCGCCGAACCCCGTGTCGGTCTACGGCTCCGGGCACCGTCCGTACTACGAGAACGTCGTGCGCGCGCTGCGCGGCGAGGCGCCGCCCGGGACCGATGGGCGCGAGGGGCGGAAGTCGCTCGAGCTGATCCTCGGGATCTACGAGTCCGCGCGCGCCGAGCGGGAGATCGCGCTCCCGCTCCGCGCCTTCTCGCGCGAGGGGCAGCACGCGTGAGCGAGATGCGCGAGCTCCCCGGGGGCGCGCTCGTGCACGAATCGAGCTACGTGGACGACGGCGCCGTCATCGGCGCCGGGACGCGCATCTGGCACTTCTGCCACATCATGCCCGGCGCGGTGATCGGCGAGTCGTGCAGCATCGGGCAGAACGTGGTGGCGATGCCGGGGGTGCGGCTCGGGCGGAACGTGAAGGTGCAGAACAACGTGAGCCTGTACGAGGGGGTCGTGTGCGAGGACGACGTCTTCCTCGGCCCCTCGATGGTCTTCACCAACGTCATCAACCCGCGCAGCCACGTCTCGCGCAAGCACGAGTATCAGCAGACGCTCGTGAAGCGCGGGGCGACGATCGGCGCGAACGCCACGGTGGTGTGTGGGCACACGCTCGGCGAGTACGCGTTCGTGGGCGCGGGTTCGGTGGTCACGCGCGACGTGCCCGCGTACGCGCTCATGGTCGGCGTGCCGGCGCGCCACGTGGGGTGGATGTGCCGGTGCGGCGTGCGGCTCCCGCTCGTCGCGCCGATCCCCGAGCGCACGGAGGTGCAGTGCGCGGCGTGCGGGGCCGCGTACGTCGGGGAAGGGACGACGCTCTGCGCGGC
>JADGGM010000450.1 GCA_019689955.1 Gemmatimonadaceae bacterium | reverse complement strand
GGTCTAACTTCCCCGCATGCGCATCTCCTTCGCCCTCTTCGCCGATGCCGCCAACCTCTCGCAGGAGGGGAAGCTCAACGTGCTCGGCGTGTTCGACGCCGTGCAGGTGGCCGGGCTCCCGACCGTCCACCCGCGCGCGCACCTCGTCGTGCGCATCAAGGGCGGCGTGTCCGACGTGGGGACGCACGTGATGACGCTCCGCTGGGTGAACCCCGCGGGCGCGGAGCTCTGGGTGTCGAACGGCGAGCTGAACATCGGCCCGCCCCCGCCCGGCCTGACGGACATGGACTTCCCCCTCATCGCCGCAATCGACCTCCCGCTCGATGCGCCCGGGACCTACGCGATGCAGGTCATGCTCGACGGCACGGTCCACGGCGAGGTGAAGCTCCACGTGCGTGGCGAACCCATGGCGATCGCGGCGCCGGTCAGTGGGATGGTGAGCTGACGGGGCCAACGCGCCCGCCGAGCTCCCCCCCCGTTCCGTCAGACCACGCGCCGCGCGAAGCGGAACCGTTCGGCGAGCGAGCGCGCGTAGTCGTCCCCGCCGCCGTCCACGCGGTCCACCGCGTACCCGCCGCGCCCGAGCGCGAGGTGCACCATGCGGTGCGCGTCGACGGCGATCCCCACGTGGGAGATGCGCCCCTCCGGGCGCTCGGAGAAGAAGAGCAGGTCCGCGGGCACGAGCGCCCCGACCCCGCCCTCCACCGGGACGCCGGCGTCGGCCTGCTGGTGCGCGTCACGCGGGAGGGCGATGCCGTGGAGCGCGAAGACGCTCTGCACGAGCCCGGAGCAGTCCGCCCCCCACGGGGTGATCCCGCCCCACTGGTACGGGGCCCCCTCGAAGAGCTGCTGCGCACTGCGCGCGATCGCGGCACCGTCCGCGGGGAATCGCTCGGCGCGCTCGGTGGGGGACACGGCGGCGCCGCTCTCCACGAACGCGTCGTCGGCCACGATCGCGCCGAGCGGGAGCGCGCGGCGCCCGCCGTCGATCTCGCACACCGTGCAGCCGAGCGAGATGCGCCCCGTGGCATAGCGCGAGGCGAGGTCCTTCGGGCTCGCCGCGAGCAAGTAGCCGCCGTGCACCCACCCTTCGTAGCCATCCCGCGTGCGCACGCGGCGCCACGGCCCATCCTCCGCGAGGAGCGCCACCCGGTGCCCCGCCAGCGCTTGAGAGACCTGCTCGCTCCCCGCGCGCGGCTCGGCGTTGACCGGCGCCACGGCGGCGCGGACGATCAGCTCCGTGCTCATGCGTCAGCGCGGGCGCGGGCGGCGCGGCAGCGGGAGCGTGGTCGCATGGAACGCCTTGATGAGCGCGCGGTCCGTCACCGCGCCGAGCTGGCGCAGCAGCTCGTCGCGCCGGTCCGCGCGCACCACGGGCTCCGTCGCGACACTCTGCGGGAGCGAGTGGTCGAGCGGCACGAAGAGCAGGCGCCCGGTCCACTCGCTGGACGTTGGATCGAACCACGGCTCGCCGAGGACCGCGAAGGTGCGGTCCCCGATCGCGAAGCGCCGCCGCAGCACCACTTCGTCTGTCATGTCGACGGGCTCGGCGGCGGCTGCTTCTCCGCGCACGCCTTGCAGTGCGTCACGCCGCGGAAGGTGCACACGAGGCAGATGAACGTTCCGCACCCGGCGCACGGGTATCCTTCGGAGGCGCGTTCCTCCTTGCCGCACGCGCGGCAGATCATCCCATCGTGCTCGTGGAGCGTCGACATGTCGGTCTCGCGGGTCCAGGGAGAGCGCTAGTGCCCCACCGTGCGCGGCTCGGTGGAGAGCAGGTCATAGGCCTTGATCTTGTTGATCAGCGTGGCGCGTGAGATCCCGAGCTCGCGCGCCGCGCGCGTGCGGTTGGCGTTGTGCGCGCGCAGCGTGCGCTCGATGTGCGCGCGCTCCACCTCGGCGAGCGACCGCGGCACGTGGCGCGAGAGCCCCGGCCCGGTCGCGCGGCGCACGTCGGGCGCGAGGTGCTCCACCCCGATGCGGCGCGCGCCGCGCGCCATGATCATCGCGCGCTCGAGCACGTTGCGCAGCTCGCGGATGTTCCCCGGCCACGAGTGCTGCAGGAGCTGCTCCAGCGCACCGTCGGCCAGCTCGCTCGGCGCGCCGGGGAGCTGCGCGCACAGCTCCGTCACCAGACGGCCGATCAGGTCGAGCACGTCCTCGCGCGCCCGCGCGCGGAGCGGCGGGAGGTGCACCGGCATCACGCTCAGCCGATAGTACAGGTCCTCGCGGAAGCGCCCGGCGTTCACCTCCTCCACCAGATCGCGGCTCGTCGCGGCGATGATCCGCACGTCCGCGGCGATCTCCGGTCCCCCCGGGCGGCGCCGGAACGTCCCCTCCTCCAGCAGACGAAGGAGCTTGGTCTGCAGGGTGGGGCTGAGCTCCGCGATCTCGTCGAGGAAGAGCGTCCCGCCCTGCGCCATCTCCACGAGCCCGAGGCGCCGCGGCCGCGCGCCGTCCCCCTCCCCCTCGTCGGCGCCGAACAGCTCCACCTCCAGCACCTCGGGCGCCGGGCCGGCGCAGCTCGCGTCGAGGAAGTTGGCCGCGCTGCGCGGGCTCATGGCGTGGATCATGTACGCGAGCCGCCCCTTCCCCGTCCCGCTCTCCCCGAGCAGGAGCACCGTCGTGCGCGCGCTCGCGGCGAGCATCTCCACCTGGTGCGCCAGCTCGCGCATCGCCGGCGACGCGCCGAGGAGCGCGCTCACCCGCGTCGCCCCACGCCGCTCGCGCGCGAACCGCGCGAGCGTGCGCAGCCGCGCCTTCTCGAGCGCGCGCTCCGCGGCGGCTCCCAGGTGCGGCAGGTCCACCGGCTTGGTGAGGAAGTTCTCCGCGCCCTCCTGCATCGCCTGCACCGCGAGCGGGATCTCCCCGTGCGCGGTGATGATGATCACGACCGGCTCCTCGCTCCGGAGCCGCGTGAGCACGTCGAACCCCGAGCCGTCGGGGAGACGCAGGTCGAGGAGCACGAGGTCGGGACGCACGCGGAGGAAGGTCTCGATCCCTTCCTCCGCCGTCCCCGTCCGCACGACGTGATGCCCGCCGCGCTCGAAGAACGCGCCCAGCGCGGCGGTCACGCTCGGATCGTCGTCGATGATGAGGATGGTCGCCATCAGGAACGTGCCACGCTGCTGAGGAGGTGCGCCACCGTGGGGAGGAGGAAGGGCTTGCTCACGTACGGCCGCTGCACCCGGCGCAGGAACTCGCGCGCCGCCGCGCTCTCCACGTCCCCCGTGGCGAACACGACGCGCGCGGCGTGCTCCGGGTCCACGCGCTCGAGCGCGGCGTACACTTCGTCGCCCGGAAGGTCGGGCATGCGCAGGTCGAGGAGGATGCCGTCGTACCGCTTCGCGCGCACGCGCTCCAGCGCCTCGGCCCCCGACGCGACCGCGTCCACCACGTGCCCCTCCTTTTCGAGGTAGCGGACGAGCGCGAGACGGATCGTGGGCTCGTCGTCCACCACGAGGAAGGTGCGCGACGCGACGCGGGAGCCCACCGGGCGCCCGTTCGCCGCGTCCGCCCCGGCGGCCGGGGACGGCG
>JADGGM010000449.1 GCA_019689955.1 Gemmatimonadaceae bacterium | reverse complement strand
GAATCGAACCCCTGACCTCGTGAATGCCATTCACGCGCTCTCCCAACTGAGCTACGCCCCCTGGACACCCCCCGGCAAACCTTCCCGCCGGGAACCTCGAACTATAGTCGGGTGTAGTCGGGGTGTCAAGGAAATGGTACTGGCGAAATCCGTGGAGCGCTGTATCTTAGCAGCGCTTTTTTGACCCTGTCGGCCGTCCCGATGGCCGGCCTTGCTGCAACGGATCGCGACGGCTGGATCGTCGCTGGGACATCCATAAATCTCGACTCGCACTCGCTCTTTTTCGAGGCTCACGCTACCATGACCGAAGTCAAGCGCCGCCGCCGTCGCGCCGCTCCCGCTGGGATCGCGCCCAACGAGCCGGAGCGCGACATCCTCGATCAGTACCTCTATGAGGTCAGCACCTACCCCCTCCTCAAGGGGACGGAGGAGATCGAGCTTGCCCGGAAGATCCGCGCCGGCGATCAGGACTCCCTCCAGGAGCTCGTGAAGCGCAACCTCCGCTTCGTGATCTCCGTCGCCAAGAAGTACCAGAACCGTGGGCTCCCCCTCATCGACCTGATCGGCGAGGGGAACGTCGGGCTGCTCACCGCCGCCCGCAAGTTCGACCCGGACCAGGGCGTCAAGTTCATCTCCTACGCGGTGTGGTGGATCCGCCAGGCGATCCTCTCCTCGCTCGCCCGCCAGGGGCGCACGGTCCGCGTCCCGCTCAACCGGACGGCCGATCTCTCGCGCATCATCAAGGCGTCGGAGATCCTCCGGCAGAAGCTGCGCCGCGAGCCGAGCCCCGAGGAGCTCTCGCAGCTCACCGGGCTCTCGGTCGACGTCGTGCAGTCGCTCGCTGCCCTCAACACGGGCGACGTGCGCCTCGATGCGCCCATGGACCCCGAGGGCGACCGCTCCCTCATCGAGCGCTTCGTCGCCGATGAGATGCCCGACACGGAAGAGGAGGCGATGAATCGCTTCCTCACCGACGAGATCGAGCAGGCGCTCGGCACCCTCCCGGCCCGCGACGCCAAGGTGCTCCGCCTCTACTTCGGGCTCGATGGTGGCCGCGAGCACACGCTCGAGGAGATCGGCGCGATGCTCGGCGTCACCCGCGAGCGCGTCCGCCAGCTCCGCGACCGCGCGCTCAAGCGCCTGCGCGAGGGCGAGGTCGGCCGCGCGCTGAGTAGCTTCGCCGCCTGACGGCACCCCGCCCCCGCGACCGCGGGAGCGCACGATGACACAAGGCCGGTGACAGTCTCGCTGTCACCGGCCTTGTGCATCCCCGGCTCCCCTTACCGGTTGTCCTTGTCGTTGGTCCGCCGCGTGCCGCCGCGTCGCGTCCAGATCACGATCGTCCCGCACGCCCCGCCACCCGCGTTCTGGAACTCCATCGGCGTCTCGGTCGCGCTCTTGTAGACCTCGATCGCCTCGATGTCCTGCGGCTGGACGATCTGATCCATGTCGTCCGACGACGACGCGAGGAAGGGGGAGCCGTCGATGTAGTACTGCACGGGGCACGACACCCCCGTCGCGGCGGAGCGCGACATCTGCACGATGTACTCGCTCCCGTCCCAGTTCACCTGCACCCCCGGGATCCCACGGAAGAGGTCGGTGGTGCTTATCGCGCCGCGCTTCTCGATGTCCTCGCGGGTGAGGAACGTCCCCATCCCGAACTTCTTGCGCTGGTCGAAGCCGGGGATCGAGGACCCCGTCTTCGCCGTCACCTCGATCGCCTGCAACACCGCCGCGCGCTCCTCGAGCTCGGCGACGATCCGGGTCTCGCGGTGCGGGGTGAGGTCGACCGCGTAGCGCCGCGGCGCGTAGCCGATCTCCCGGAACTCGACGCTCTGCGTCCCCGCCGGGAGCCCGCTCAGCCGGAACGCCCCTTTCTCATCGGTGCGCGTCGCCAGGCGGGTGCCGAGCAGGAGGACCGTTGCCCCTTCCAGGAGCTTCCCGTTCGTCCCCCGCACCGTGCCGACGAGCACCGAAGTGCCGAGCGGGGCCGGCGGCGCCTGGGCGACCGTCGCGCCCGGAGCCCCTCGCGCCGCTGAGGCCGTGTCGGCCCCCTTTCCACCACTGTCCGACGGCTGCGCCCCACCGCTCTGCTGAGCCACCGTCTCCGGCGGACGCACGGTGCCGAGGAGGAAGTCGCGAACCGTGAGCCCACCCGGCGGCACCGCCACCTCGATCCACCCGCTCCGCTGCGTCGCCGACCGCGCCTGCGCGGTCACGCGCGTCCCCGACGCCACCCCGCAGGCGCGGTACGAGCCATCCTGCCCCGTCACCGCGCTCACCGCCTTCGGCACCTTGAGCACCGAGTTGGCGGCGACCGTCATCCCCGTCCACATGAGGACCACGTGCACCCCGCTCAGCGGCTGCTCCGTGTTCGCGTCGCGGACCACGCCGAGCACCAGCCCGCGCCCCTCGGTCCGCGAGCTGTCGGGACAGATGGCCGCGACGATTGTCGTCATCGATGGCACCCCGAGCTGCACGAACTGCGAGGTGCCGCGGCGAATCATGATCTGCTGCGTCGGCGGCGTGATCCCGAGCGAATCGAGCGACGGGTGGAAGAAGCCGATCGTGTAGATCCCGTCCTGGAGGCTGTCCAGCTCGAAGTGGAAGCGGCCGCCGTTGTCCGTCGTCGCGGTCTGGGTGGTCCCGGAGATCACCACGGTCGCGCCCGCCAGTGGTAAGTTGGTCATGCTGTCGAGCACGAACCCGTTCACGAGCGCTGGTCCACCCGTATCGCTCGGCGTCCCCTCAGCGGCGGTCTGCGGCGGCGGCGGGGCGGGGCGGTGAACGGCCTGAGCCGGAAGCTGTACGGCAAGGCTGGCGAGGAGGAAGAGCGCAGGTCGCAGCATGGCAGGTCGGGACGGGGAACGCGGGACCCAATGGGCCCGATCCTCTAACGTTCGAGCAAAGTGGCCAAAATCTCAACTGCCTGGGCGCCGGAGAGTGCGTGATCGGCGCCGCGTCGCGCACCGCATCCCCATGGAGACACTTTCCACCGCGCGCGGTTCCACGCCGGCACGGGCCCGCTTCCGGCGTGCCGCGGGATGCGGCAGATTAGGCACGTGATCGAAGCGATCGGGCGCGGCGTCCGCACGGGGATCGAGGAGGTGGGGCGCGTCGGTCGCTTCGGCGGCGCGGTGGTGCGCGTGCTCCCGGATGTCGCCACCTGGGGGCCCACGGCGACGCTCCAGATGCGCCGCCTCGGCGTGGACTCGCTGCCGATCGGGCTCCTCATTGCCACCTTCACGGGGATCGTCCTCGCCCTCCTGGCGAGCTACTCGTTCACGGGCGCCGTCCCGCTCTACTTCGTGGGGACGCTGGTCGAGAAGACGATCACCCTCGAGCTGGCGCCGGTCCTCACCGGGCTCGCGCTGGCCGGCCGGGTGGGGGCGAACATCGCGGCCGAGCTGGGCACCATGCGCGTCACCGAGCAGATCGATGCGCTGGAGACGCTGTCGTACGACCCGCTGGCGTATCTCGTCGTGCCGCGCATCGTGGCGGGGGGGATCATGTTTCCGGTCGTGGTCGGAGTGGCGATGAT
>JADGGM010000448.1 GCA_019689955.1 Gemmatimonadaceae bacterium | reverse complement strand
TACACAGCGCGGCCTCGGCCGCGCTGTGTACGCTCGCGCCGAGCGGGAGCGCGGGGGCCAGGCGCCGGGCGTCGGCGACGGGGAGCGACCGCGAGGTGAGCTGCGCCCCCCGCGCCCCGGCGGCGAGCGCCACGTCCACGCGGTCGTTCACGACCACCCAGCACCTATGCCGCTCCTGCAGCGGGCCGAGCGCCACCGCCAGCTCGTAGAGCCGCGCGGCGGTCAGCGTGCGGGCGCGCAGGTGGACCGCCCCGCGCGGCCCGAGCGCGCGCATGACGCTCCGCGCGCGCTCGATGAAATCCCCGCGGGCGAGGACCGCGTCGCTGGTGACAGCGTGGATGACCGGGACGACGGCGGGCGACGGCGCGTGCGCCTCACGCACCGAAAACGTCCCCGACCGCCACGCCGCGCCCGCGGGCCCACTCCTGCGGCGTGATCCGCTTCCGCCCCGCGGGCTGCACATACGCGATGCGCACCGCGCCGTCCCCGCAGGCGACGAGCATCCCGGAGTTGTCCACGGCCAGCACCTGCCCGGCGCGCCGCCCCGCCTCGTCCCCGGCTTCCTCGGTCTCCGCGGCGCCGAACATTTTCACCTCCACGCCGCGGTGCAGGGTGAACGCGCCGGGCTTGGGATCGTACGCGCGGATCAGCCGCCCGACCACGCCGCACCCTTCCTGCCACGGGATACGCGCCATCTCGCGCTCGATCTTCCCGGCGTAGGTGGCCGCGACGTGGTCCTGCTCCCGCTCGCTCGCCTGGCCCAGGGCGAGCAGGGTGAGCGCCTCCACGAGCGCGAGCGCGCCCAGCTCCGACAGCCGCAACTCCAGCTCGCCGTACGTCTCGTCCGGGGCGATCGGGGTCCGCGCCTGGAGGATGATCGGCCCCGCGTCGAGCGCGGGCACCATGCGCATGATCGTGACGCCGGTCTCGATGAACCCCTCGCGGATCGCGGCCTGGATCGGCGCGGCGCCGCGCAGCTTGGGGAGGAGCGAGGCGTGCACGTTGATCGTGCCGCGCGGCGGGAGCTCGATCACCGCGCGCGGGAGGATGTGGCCGTACGCGACGACGACGGAGATCTCCGGCTCGAGCGCGGCGATCTCCGCCAGGAACGCCTCGCCGCGCGGGGTCTCGGGCTGGAGCACGGGGAGCCCCTCGGCCACCGCGCACGCCTTCACGGGGGACGGGACGAGCGTGGACCGCGATCGCCCCACGGGGCGGTCGGGCTGCGTCACCACGCCGACGACTTCGAAGCTCTCCCCGACCAGCGCCCGCAGCGAGGGCACCGCGAACGTGGACGTCCCCCAGAAGAGGACGCGCACGCTCAGAGCTCCTCGTCGCGGTGGTGGTGCTCGGCCACCTCGGCCGGTACGACCTTGCGCGTGTGCGACTTCTCCCCCTTGCGCAGCTTCTCCCACTTGGCGAGCGCCGCGCGCCGCTTCACCACGCTCAGGTAGTCGATGAACAGCCGCCCGTGCAGGTGGTCCACCTCGTGCTGGATGCACCGCGCGAGCAGCTCGGTCCCCTCCAGCTCGAACGGTTTCCCGTCGCGGTCGAGCGCGCGCACCACCACGCGCGCGGCGCGCTCCACTTCACCGTAGATGTCGGGGATCGACAGGCACCCTTCCTCGGCCCGCTGTTTCCCCTCGGCGAGCACGATCTCGGGGTTGATGAGCACGAGCTGCCGGTCGTCCCCCACGTCGATCACCGTGAGACGCTCGCTGCGCCCCACCTGCGGCGCGGCGAGGCCGATCCCCTTCGCCGCGTACATCGTCGCGAACATGTCGTCGATGAGCCGCCGGATCTCATCGGTGACCACCTCCACGGGGCGCGTCTCCTGCCGCAGGATCGGCGCGCCGAGGACGTAGATGTCGAGCACACTCATGTCGCCGTGCCGGTGTCGGCCGCCTTGTCGCCCCCCTTCGGGATGACCCGGGCGATCCGCCCGCGCTCCACCACCAGCCGCGATTCCCCGGACTTGATGGTGATGCGGTCATCCATGGTCGGCGCCGGCGTGCCGTCCTTCACCGTCTCCTTGATGTGAATCACCTCCGCGACGATCCCCCCCGCCGTCACCACCTCGTCCCCCCGCTTGAGCGCGCGCAGGCTCGCCTCGTGCTGCTTCCGCTGCTTCTGCTGCGGGCGCACCATGAGGAGGTAGAAGATGCCGATGAGGAGCGCCACCTCCACGAGGAAGGGGGTGAGCGTACCGCCGGGGGCCTGCTGGGCGATGACGGCGAGAACGGCGTCGGGAGCGATCATGTTACCGATATGGGTCCGGAGTGATAGCGGTCGAGCCAGCTACGGCTCCACGCGTCGAAGCTCCCCGCGGCGATCGCGTTTCGGGCGTCGCGCATGAGGGAGACGAGGAAATGTACATTGTGAATCGAGAGAAGGCGCAGCCCGAGCGTCTCCTCGGCCACGAACAGGTGGCGAATGTAGGCGCGGCTGAACCGCCGGCAGGTGGAGCAGTCGCACGCCTCGTCGAGCGGGCGCGGGTCGAGGCGCAGCGAGGCGTTGCGCACGTTCACCCGCCCCTCGCTCGTGAACGCGGTCCCCGTGCGCCCCATGCGCGTGGGGGCGACGCAGTCGAAGAGATCGATGCCGCGCCGCGCCCCCTCGATGAGGTCCTCGGGGAAGCCGACCCCCATGAGATAGCGCGGTCGGTCGCGCGGGAGCGCGGCGTCGGTCACGTCGAGCATCGCATACATGTCGGGCTTCGCCTCCCCCACGGAGAGCCCGCCGATCGCGTAGCCGGGCCAGTCGTCCATCTCCACGATCGCCCGCGCGGCCTCGCGGCGCAACTCGGCGTGGATCCCCCCCTGCACGATGGGGAAGAGCGCCTGCGGCGGCCGGCCGTCCGTGGGCTCGGTGGCCGCGAACGCCGCGCGGCACCGCGCGAGCCACCGGATCGATCGCTCGCTCGCCTCGCGCGCTGCGGCGAGCTCCGACCGGCCGGGGATCACGTGGTCGAACTGCATGATCACGTCCGCCCCCAGCGCGCGCTCGATCGCGATCACCCCTTCGGGGGTGAAGACGCGGCGCGAGCCGTCGATGTGGCTGCGGAACTCCACCCCCTCCTCGCTCACGCGGCGCAGCGACTCGAGGGAGAACACCTGGAACCCGCCGGAGTCGGTGAGGATGGGGCCGTCCCACGCCATGAAGCGGTGCAGCCCGCCGAGGGCGCGCACCACCTCCTCGCCGGGGCGGAGGTGGAGGTGGTAGGTGTTGGCGAGGATCATCTGTGCCCCCACCTCGCGCAGGTCGCGCGGGTCGAGCGTCTTCACCGTGGCGAGCGTGCCGACGGCCATGAACGCGGGGGTCTCCACGGGGCCGTGCGGCGTCGTGAAAACGCCGGCGCGCGCGGCGCCGGCGGACGCATGCACGGTGAACGAGAACCCGGGCTGGCTCATGCGATCACGCGGGGCGGAGCTGCGCCGTGACCGACGACGCGGTCGGGGCGCACGCGTACGCGATGGTGAGCTTCGCGGTCGCCGGATCGGCCGCGGATCGCCGCAGGGGCGTCCGGGGCGCGGACGAGCGCAGGG
>JADGGM010000447.1 GCA_019689955.1 Gemmatimonadaceae bacterium | reverse complement strand
CTCTCGTTCGGGCTCGGGAACCGGGAGCTGGCCGGGGAGGTGACGCGGGAGTGGTACGAGCGGCTGAAGGCGGAGCGGGCCCAGCTCGCGCGCGAGGCGGCGGCGCGGGAGGCCCGAGAGGCGGCGGAGCGGGAGTCGGACGACGGGGGCGAGGGGGAGCCGCCGGCGTCGTGACGTGGTGTTTGTAACCTTTGACGGAGCAATCACTTAGGCAGCTCCAGCCCGGTTGTTTCAGGCCGTCTTTCGGGTTATATTTTCCAGGTTGCGGCTTGCGAGCCGCCGCGCACGGGACGTGTGACGACGTCGCACGACCGGGTGGACCCGAACTTCCCTCCTTCGACCCCGCAGGCTCATGACGGCTCCGAACAATCGGGAACGGATCGTCTCCCGTCTCATCGACGAGGAGATCAAGGAATCGTTCATCAACTATTCGATGAGCGTGATCGTGTCGCGCGCGCTCCCCGACGTGCGCGACGGGCTCAAGCCGGTGCACCGGCGGGTGCTGTACGCGATGCACGATCTCGGGCTCGTGCCGGGGCGGCCGTACAAGAAGTCGGCGACGGTGGTGGGGGACGTGCTCGGGCGGTTCCACCCGCACGGCGACTCGAGCGTGTACGACGCGCTCGTGCGCATGGTGCAGGACTTCTCGCTGCGCTACCCGCTCATCGATGGGCAGGGGAACTTCGGGTCGATGGACGGGGACCCGGCGGCCGCGTACCGCTACACCGAAGCGCGGCTCATGCCGATCGCCATGGAGATGCTGGCGGACATCGACAAGAACACCGTCGACTTCGCCCCCAACTTCGACGATCGGCTCATCGAGCCGAAGGTGCTCCCGTCGGGGTTCCCCAACCTCGTGGTGAACGGGTCGTCGGGGATCGCGGTCGGGATGGCGACGAACATCCCGCCGCACAACCTGCGCGAGGTGGTGAACGCGCTGGTGCACCTGATCGAGCACCCCGACGCCACGCCGGGGGAGCTGCGGCGCTTCATCAAGGGGCCGGACTTCCCGACCGGGGCGTACATCTACGGCAAGGCGGGGATCAAGGACTATCAGGAGACCGGGCGCGGGCGGATCGTGATGCGCGCGCGCGCGGTGATCGAGGAGAAGGAGTCCAACGGCCGCGCGCAGATCGTGGTGACCGAGGTGCCCTACCAGGTCAACCCGAACAAGCTGGTCGAGGACATCGCCGCGCTGGTGCGCGACGGCAAGCTGCAGGGGATCAGCGACCTCCGGAACGAGTCGAGCCGCGAAGGGCTGCGGGTGGTGATCGAGCTCAAGCGCGACGCGATCCCGCGCGTGGTGCTGAACCAGCTCTACAAGCACACGCAGATGCAGGCGACGTTCGGCGTGATCATGCTGGCGCTCGTCCCCGACGCGGCGAGCGGGCAGCTGGTGCCGAAGGTGATGGGGCTCAAGGAGCTGCTCGAGCACTACATCGCGCACCGGCACGAGGTGATCGTCCGCCGCACGCAGTTCGACCTCGACAAGGCGCTCGAGCGCGAGCACATCCTCGAGGGGCTCAAGATCGCCGTCGACAACATCGACGAGGTGATCAAGATCATCCGCAAGGCGGAGGACACGCCGCAGGCGAGCGGGCAGCTGCAGCGCCGCTTCAAGCTGAGCGAGCGGCAGGCCGAGGCGATCCTCAACATGCGCCTCGCCAAGCTCACCGGGCTCGAGATCGAGAAGCTGGAAGAGGAGCTGAAGGAAGTGCGCGCGCTGGTCAAGGACCTGCGCGCGATCCTCGGCTCGCAGGAGCGGCGGATGAAGATCCTCACCGAGGAGCTGCAGCACGTGGCCGCGAAGTACGGCGACGAGCGCCGCACCGAGATCACGAGCGACGAAGGGGAGTTCACGATCGAGGACCTGATCGCCGAGGAGGACATGGTCGTCACCGTGTCGCACTCGGGGTACATCAAACGCACCTCGGTCTCCACCTACCGGCGGCAGCGGCGCGGCGGACGCGGGAACAACGGACAGGCGCTCAAGGACGACGACTTCATCGAGCACCTGTTCATCGCGTCGACGCACGACTACATCCTCTTCTTCACGGACGACGGCCGGTGCTTCTGGCTCAAGGTGCACGAGATCCCGCAGGCCGGACGCTCGGCCAAGGGGAAGCCGATCGTCAACCTCATCAACGTCGCCGCCGACACGACCATCTCGGCCATGGTGCCGGTGCGCGAGTTCAGCGACTCCGCGTACCTCCTCTTCGCCACCAAGCAGGGGACGGTGAAGAAGACCGCGCTCTCGCAGTACGCGAACCCGCGCTCCACGGGGATCAAGGCGATCAAGATCGAGGAAGGCGATGAGCTGATCGACGTCCAGATCACCAACGGGAGCAACGACGTGGTGCTGGCCACGCAGCACGGCCTCTCGATCCGCTTCCACGAGCAGGACGTGCGCGAGATGGGGCGCGACACCACCGGCGTGAAGGGGATCGAGCTGCGCGACGGCGACGTGGTGAAGGGGATGGTGGTGATCAAGCGCGAAGCCACGCTCCTCGTGGTGACCGAGAAGGGGATGGGGAAGTGCTCCCCGATGGACGAGTACCGCGTGCAGAAGCGCGGCGGGAAGGGGATCATCACGCTCAACCGGACGGAGAAGACGGGTGACGTGGTGGCGCTCAAGGAAGTGCTCCCGGACGATGAGCTGATGCTGATCACCAAGCACGGCGTGGTGATCCGGATGCCCGTGAAGGGGATTCGCGTGAGCGGGCGCAACACCCAAGGGGTGAAGCTCGTCCATCTGGATGACGGCGACCGGGTGTGCGACGTGGCGCGGGTGGTGGTCGAGGACGAGGAGTCCGGGAACGGCGACGGGTCGGCCGAGCCGGTCGGGGCGTCGCCGGAGGACGAGGACGAGGAATCGTAAACGGGTGGTGCCGCGGTTGGTCGCGGGTCGGGGGAGCGCGCGGCTCCCTCGACGGAAGGGGATGATCGAGGTAGTCTGGCACGAACAGGGGTACACGCTTACATGACAACCACCACCCGGCCGGCCGCGACGTCGCTCGTGACCCTCGCCGACCTCCGCGCCGCAGCGGCCACCCTCCACGGGGTGGCCGTGCGCACACCGCTCCTCCCCGCCGACGAGCTGGCCGCCGCGATCCGCGCCCCGTCGACGGTCTGGCTCAAGCCCGAGATGCTTCAGCGGGGCGGGGCGTTCAAGTTCCGCGGCGCGTACACCTTCGTGGCCTCCCTCCCGCCGGAGGCGCGCGCGCGCGGCGTGGTCGCGCCGTCGTCCGGGAACCATGCGCAGGCGGTGGCGCTGGCGGCGCGGCTCTTCGGGGTGAGCGCGACGGTGGTGATGCCGACGACGGTCACCGCGGCGAAGCGCGCGGGGGCGGAGCGGCTGGGGGCGCGCGTGGTGCTCGCGGGGACGACCACGGCCGACCGCATGGAGTGCGCGCGCGAGCTGGTGCGCACTGAGGGGCTCACCCTCGTCCCGCCGTACGATGACCGGACCATCATCGCGGGGCAGGGGACGGCGGGGCTCGAGATCGCCCAGGACCTCCCGGATGTGGGGACCGTGCTCGTGCCCGTCGGCGGGGGCGGGTTG
>JADGGM010000446.1 GCA_019689955.1 Gemmatimonadaceae bacterium | reverse complement strand
AGCCAGCCAGGGGCGGATTGCCGAGCACGGCGCCGCGCCGTATCGTAGCGCATGCCCAAGACCCTCCGCTCACTGCTCCTGCGACTCCGTGCGGCGCCGCTGGTGCCCCGAGTCGATCGTCGGCAGTTCGCGTCCGTGCTCGCCGGCGCGCTCCTCGCCCCCGCGACCCCGTCGCTCGTCTCGGCCCAGACCGGCTCGGTCCCCGCCTCCGGCGAAGAGCTCGTGCGCCGTATGCACGACGCGTACGATGGCCGCTGGTTCAAGACCGTGACCTTCGTGCAACGCACCACGATGCACCCGCCCGGCGGCCCGGAGCGTGTGATGACGTGGTACGAGGCCGTGCAGGCGCCGAGCCGGCTGCGCATCGACATCGGCAACCCATCGGAGGGGAACGGCGTGCTCTTCACCGCGGACTCCACCTACCGCTTTCGCAGCGGCAAGCTCGTGGGGGCGATGGGGGAGGGGAACCCGTTCATGCCCTTCGTCGTCTCGCTCTACACGCAGCCCGTGGAACGCACGCTCACCGAGATGGCGCGCGAGCGCTACGACCTGAGCGCAATCCGCACCGACACGCTCGACGGCCGCCGCGTGTTCGTGGTCGGCGCGCGGTCCGCGGACGATGTCACCTCGCCGCAGTTCTGGGTCGACACGGAGCGGCTGGTGACGCTCCGGATGATCATCTCCACCCCCACCGACTCCGGCCCGCGCGTGGTGGACGCGCGGCTCCGCAACTGGGTACCCGTCGGCGGCGGGTGGCTCGCCACGGTCGTCGACATCAGCATCGGCGGGTCGCTCGTGCAGAAGGAGGAATACTCCGACTGGCGCGGCGACGTGCCGCTCCCGGACGCGCTGTTCGACCCCGCGCAGTGGTCCACCGCCCCCCACTGGGCCGCGGGGCGGAACGACAAGCAGTAGCGGTCGCTCGCCCAGGGAGACGAGCCCCCGGTGCAACGCCGGGGCGGGATCGGTCGTCTGGTAACACACCGCGGGAGCGACGGACGACCGATCACCTGGGCACGACCATGCGCGTCATCGAAGAGACGTCGGAGCGACTCGTCATCCATGACAGCCCGGCGCAGATGCGCGCCATGGGCGCGGCCTTCGCGGCCCTGGGGATCGGGGTGCTGGTGCTCGTCGGCACGAAAGGGGACCACGCCCCGAACGTGTGGGTCGCCTACGTAGTCGGCACGACGTTCGCCGCCATCGGGGGCGCCATGCTGGTGGCGGCGGCTGACCGCTACTTCCTCTTCGAGCGCAAGCCGCGCCTCGTGCGCACCACGGTCAGGACGCTGCGTCGCACGCAGGTCACGGAGTATCCGTTCGACCGCATCCGCGACATCGCGCTCGAGCGCTCCACGTCGACCCAGCGCACCAACGGCGTCGCGAACGTCTTCTATCGGATCGTGTTCGTGCTCACGGACGGGACGCGCGTGCCGTGGACCTCGGTGTCGACGGGCGACGGCGTGGAGCAGGCGAGGGTCGTCGCGGCGGCACGGGCGATCGGCGGGTGGGCGCGGACCGCGGATGCGCTCCCCGTCGACGCCCCCGCGGCCGACGCCGCGACGCGGGCGGCGACCGCCATCAGCACGCGCGGGCTGGCGCTCGTGATCGCGTTCCTGTCGATCTTCATCCTCGTGGGGGGGTGGCTCATGGTGCTCCAGCTCCATCGCGTGAGGAGCTGGCGCCCGGTCCCCGCGACCGTGATCTCCACCAGCGTGACGACCGTGCGCTCGCGCAACCAGACGACGTACCGCCCGGTGGTCCAGTACCGCTACGAGGTTGACGGGCGCGCGTACGAATCGACGCGGGTGACCGCGCTCACCGTCTCGCGTGGGTACGCGTGGGCGCAGGGGGAGATCGCGAAATATCGGCCGGGCACCACCACCACGGCGTACCTGGATCCGACCGACCCCGAGGAGGCGTTCCTCGACCCGGCGATCTCCCTCCTCCCGCTCATCTTCGTGGTGCTCCCGCTTCTCATCGTCGCGGTCCTGGTGCGGGGGGCGCGCGCGACGCAGAGGCGTGCCCAGCAGGCGCTCGCGCTCGGGGTCCCGGTGGTCGATCAGGGCACGATGGTGCTCCGGAGCGCGTGAGGGGCCCGCGCGGACGTGGCGCGGGCTCCGTCCCGTGCGTACTTTGGGGCATGCACGCCGCAGGCGAACCATCTCAGTCGAGCCACGCCATGCGCCACCGCAGACCTGCGTTCGCGATCGTCGACCTCCTGATCATCGTCGTGATCCTCGCCATCCTGGCGGCGATCGCGATCCCGCAGTTCGCGCGGCAGAAGGAGAAGCGCGCGGCGAAGGCGGTGCGCGACGACCTCACCGCGCTCGGCCGCGCCGAGGCGAGCTACTTCGACCAGCACAAGCAGTACACCACCGACAAGAGAGCGCTCGGCTTCGCCGAGTCTCCCGGCGCCGTCGTGCGGATCGACAGCGCGTCGGCGCGCCAGTGGACCGCCACGGCCATCGGGCGCGCGACCGCCGACACGTGCGTGGCCACGATCGACACGACCACCGCGGCGATGCGCGTGTCGTGCCGCGGCGCGACGCCCAGGTAGCGCGCGCCGTGCCCGCTCGTCGGGCCCCAGCCCGAGCGCCGCGGTGATGTGTGCACGCTCGTCGAGCGTGCGCCGTGGGGCGGAGCGACTCGAGGGAAGGGACGCGGTCTGCATCGCGAGTGAGAGGATCGCTCGCGCAGACCCTGTGTATGCGGCGGCCGTCACATCTGGCTGCCCGGAGGCTCACCCCCCGGCGCTCGTGTACCGGCGGAGCGCCCGGCGCCAGATGAGGCGAGCGATCGTGAGCGCGGCCAGGGCGGTCGCCGCAGCGCCCAGCGCCGTGATCGGGCGCAGGCGGCTCGTGAGCGTGGCGGCGGGGATGGTCGTGGTCCAGGCGATCGGGATGAGGTAGACGAAGAGGAAGCGGAGCGCCCCGGGGTACGCCGTCACCGGGTAGCGCGCGGCCTCGAACACCGCGTCGAACAGCACCGAGAGGTTCTCGACCGCCACGAACCAGAACGCGAGGCTCATGAGCGCCACCCAGATGGCGTACACCAGCGCCACCGCGGAGGCGAGCGTGATGAGGAAGGCGACGACCTGCGCGAGCGACGGTGTGCGGCCGAGGTGCGCGAGGGCGATCCCCACGAGCGCGAGCCCCGCCGCCACGTCGGCCAGCCGCCACACGTCGAGCCGGCGGAAAGAGACGTAGAGCTGCGCGTCGACCGGGCGCACGAGCATGAGATCGAGCTGCCCGCTGCGCACGTCTTCGGCCAATCGCCCGATCCCGGGCTGGAGCACGGTGCTCACCACGCCGGCGAGGGTGTTGAAGACGCCGAGGAGGACGACGACCTCCCAGAAGTCCCACCCGCCGAGGCGGGTGGTGTGGCTGAAGAAGAGGGCGAGCGTGAGGAGCGCCATCGTGATCCAGAAGAGCGTACCGAGCACGCTCGTCACGAAGTTCGCGCGGTACTGCATCTCCTCGGCGAGGTTCACGCGCCAGAAGGCGCGCAATACGTGGAGGGTGCGGCGCACTAGCCCCCCACCGCGCCGAAGCGTCTCACCC